>NZ_JBFAJD010000057.1:0-42245 GCF_040655035.1 Streptomyces sp. NPDC050549 | reverse complement strand
GGAACATCCCGCTTCGCGGGACGTTCCCAAAAACCAGGATCAACCCCTACAAGCCGACCCCACCAGGGTTGACGAAACAGATAGGGGCACCCCCCTCACGGTGGGGCTCAGGCCCCGGCCGCCGGTTCCTCCTCGTCCGCGAACTCCTCGTACTCGTCCGGCTCCTCCGGCACGAATCCCGGCAGCCACTCCTCCAGCTCCTCGCGCAGCCGCACCGCCGCACCCAGCTGACACAGGACGCCGATTGTGCTCAATGTCACTCGGTGTATCAGGAGGTACGCCGGCGGCAGGTTGAGCTGCTTGCCCAACTGGTGGGCGGGGGAACGAGGATCGGCGATGCGCGCGGCCTGACTGCGCATCCAGCCGCGGGTGAAGGTGAACTCGTCGACCTGGGCCGGCTCGATGATCGGCACCAGGTAGTCGAGGACGGCGTCCGGGTCCAGCTCTATCGACTCCTTGACGAAGCCCTCCGTGCACAGCAGTTCGTAGACCGCCTCGGCATCGCCGTCGAGCGTCATGCGCAGGGAGTCGCCGATGGGTGTCGGCAGACCGCCGGGGAGCCGGTCGACCGTGCCGAAGTCCAGGACACCCAGGCGCCAGTCGCCCTTGCCGTCCGGGTCGGCGGGCAGCAGACGGAAGTTGCCCGGATGCGGGTCCGCGTGGAGCAGACCGGTGCGGGCCGGCCCGGAGAAGAGGAAGCGGGCCAGGAGCTGGCCTGCCCGGTCGCGCTGCTCGTGGGTGCCGTCGGCGATCACCTCCGACAGCGGAATCCCGTCGATCCACTCCGTGACCAGGACCTGGTCGCACTGGTGGACCACGGCGGGCACCACGACATCCGGGTCGCCCTCGAACTCCTCCGCGTGCACCTGCTGGGCCTGCGCCTCCAGGCCGTAGTCCAACTCCTCGGAGACCCGGTCGCGGAGCTCGGCGATGAGGGGCTTGATGTCCATCCCGGGGATGAGCGGGCCCAACAGGCGGGCGAAACGGCTCAGTTGGGTCAGGTCGGAGAGGAGAGCCTCGCCGGCGCCCGGGTACTGCACCTTGACCGCGACCTCGCGGCCGTCGTGCCACACCGCCCGGTGCACCTGGCCGATCGACGCCGCGGCCGACGGCTTGTCCTCGAACTCCACGAACAACTCGCGCCAGTCCTCGCCGAGCCGCTCCGTCAGCACACCGTGCACGGTGCGCGTCGGCATCGGCGGCGCCGCCTCCTGGAGCTTGGTCAGCGCGGCACGGTAGGGACCGGCGACCTCCTCGGGCAGCGCCGACTCGAAGACGGACAGCGCCTGCCCGAACTTCATCGCCCCGCCCTTGAGCTCGCCGAGCACCTTGAACAGCTGCTCCGCAGTGCGCTGTTGCAGCTCGCGGCCGACGATCTCCGCGGACTCGCCCACGATCCGTTTCCCGAGCCCCCACGTGGCTCTCCCGGCGAAGCCGAGCGGGAGCGCGGCGAGCTTGGCGGTACGGGTGACCGCCTTGCGGGGAAGATCAGACATGCGCCCTCCAAGTCCCGGCCGGCCGGGCCGAGTCTGCCTTACGGCGCACGTCCCTCTTCGGCCGGTCCTCTGCCATTGTCGCGTGTCGATCCTCGTCCGTAGAGGTGTGTCCCTCCTTACCTTTCTCCTCCCCCTTTTCCGCGGCTCCGCAGGGGCATGCGGAATGCGCCCAGACCGGCCGCGCGTGCCAGTGCAGAGCGGGTAGCGAGACCTCCCACCGCGCGCCCGTGCTCGACGGCGACTGCCCGTCCAGGAAGGCGAGCGCATGCGCGGCAGCCAGCCCGGCGACAGTCGCGGCGAGCGCCAGATCGCAGGGCCGCACCCGGGGCTGCTTGCCGGAGCGCCACTGCGCGACCAGCCGGGGCCAGGTCGGATCCCGGTCGGTGCGCGCGTGGTGCAGACAGCCCGCGCACGCCGACTCGCCGGGCAGCACCAGCGGGCCCACCGTTCCCGTGCCCTCCACGACACCTGCGTACAGATGAGGGGTCCCCGAGGCGATCAGGTCGGCGGCGGCGGACGGGTCCGGAGCGTGCACGGCGACATCGTCGCGAGGGGCGAGGACCACCAGCGAGAAACCGGGGTCGTTCTCCTCCCGCGCGATCCGAGAAGTCCGGCGCGGCGACCGGTCCGGGGCCGCCCGGCGTACCGCCCGCCGCGCCGACTCGTCCCGGCGCTCGCCGACGGCCTCGGCGGGCAGCCCGCCCGGAGCGACGTCCCAGGGCTCGGTTTCACCGCCGTCGCGCACGTCGATCTCGCCGACCCCCGCACCCGACAGCAGTGAGGCCAGCACAGCGCCCACCCGGCCCGCGCCCCTCACCTGCACACGCAGCTCGCGCCGCGCCGCGAGCCGGCCCATCGACTCGCCCGGCTCGCCGGTGATCAGGGAGAGCGACGCGAGGTCCGGGCGCAGCCGGTCCAGGACGTCCTTCTTGGCGCGGAGCGCGTCGGCCGCGGGACCGCCGCCTTGCGCGTCGTCGAGCAGGCCCGCATGCGTGAGCCCCTTCAGCAGCTGGTCGACATGGCCCTCGGGCAGATCCATCCGATGGCCCTCCTCGCGCAGGAGCTGCACTCCGCGCGTGCCGTTGAGCAGGTCCAGGAAACTGCCCGTCGCCGTGTCCATCGGGCCGAGCGTCATCGCGTGCGCCGGTGTCATCCCGAACTGCACGGTATTGAGATCGCGCCAGCCGCGCCGCAGCGCGGGCTTCACCATCGGATGCATGACAGGCCCCCGTAGCCGTAGGAAGTACGTCCCGTGTTCCGGTGGAACTGGTCGGTGCTCCGCCGGTGGTGCCAGCCTGCCCGGTCCGGCCGTCGGCCGTCGAAAGTTGTCCACAGGCGGTGGGGATTCGTCGTACGAATCAAACGCTTGGTGGGGGATCGACACCGAAACCGTCCCGGAGTCGGGACTTCCCGCGTGTGCAGAGGGTAACGTCATGGCGTGCCCGCCGACCCACTGCACAGCGCCGGAAAACCACAGCGCAGTACGACGAGCCAGCCGCCAAGCGGCTCGGGGGCGAGCGCGATCGAGGTTCGCAGGAGTGCGCGTCGGCGCAGAACGGTCTCCGCGTACCGCGAGGGCGATCGCACCGTCGTGCTGATCCCCGCCCGCATGTCCGAGGCGGAGGAGAAGCGCTGGGTCACCGTCATGCTCGACAAGCTGGCCGCCCAGGAAAGCAAACGCGTGCTCGGTGACACGGAGTTGGCCGAGCGCGCCGAGCGTCTGTCGGCCCAGTACTTCGACGGCCGCGCCCGGCCCACCTCGGTGCGCTGGGTCACCAACCAGAACACGCGCTGGGGATCCTGCACGCCCTCCGAGGGCAGCATCCGGCTTTCCCACCGGCTGCAGGGCATGCCCGAGTACGTCGTCGACTACGTGCTGCTGCACGAGCTCGCGCATCTCCTGGTGCCCGGGCACGGGCCGCGTTTCTGGCGGCTCCTGGAGGCGTATCCGCGCACCGAGCGGGCCAAGGGATACCTCGAAGGTGTGGTCGCGGCCGAGCGGCTGCCCCATCCGCCGGGCGCCCGCGAGGAGTGACCGTCCCCTGTGGGGGATTGTGTACCGGGTCTGTACCGACTTACTCCGGTGTCGGAGATTGCCGTTAGCCTGACGCGACGCACATCGCATCGGGATGGGGGACGGTCGTTACGCATGGCCAGGGAATTCCAACGCGGCCACAAGGCCAAGATCAGTGACCTCACCGCGGGCACCGATCTGTACGTAGGCGTACAGATCACCGGCCCCGGGCTGACGTTCGACATCAGCTGCTTCGGTCTCGACGCCGAGGAGCGGCTCTCGGACGACCGGTACTTCGTGTTCTTCAACCAGCCGAAGTCCCCCGAGGAGTCCATCCAGCTCCTGGGCGCCCAGGCCGGCGACGCCGAGTCCTTCCGGGTCACGCTCGACAAGATCCCGCCGCAGATCCACAAGCTGGCGTTCACGGCCACGATCGACGGCGCCGGACAGATGTCCCAGATCGCCCCCGGGTACGTCCGGATCGTCGCGGGCGGCGAGGAAGTGGCCCGCTACTCGTTCAACGGTTCGGAGTTCACCACCGAGCGGGCGGTGATGCTGGGCGACTTCTACCTGAAGGACGTCTGGCGGTTCGCCGCCGTCGGCCAGGGCTTTGACGGCGGCCTCGAAGCGCTGCTGAAGAACTTCGGCGGCGAGGTCATGGAGGAGGAGGCGCCCGCCGCGCCGCAGCCGCAGCCGCAGTCCGGCGCCGCCCCGGGCTTCGCCCCGCCCGCGTTCGGCGCCCCGTCCGCTCCGGCACCCGCACCGGCTCCCCAGCCGGTCGCGCAGGGCTTCGCGCCCCCGTCGGGAGCCACACCGCCCCCGGCCCCGGCACCCGCGCCCTCCGTGCACGCCGCGCCGACGATCATCGCCCCGATGACCCCGCCCGGCCCCGGAACCGTGCCGCCCCCGGGCCCGGCCCCCGCGCCCTACGGCCAGCCGCCGCAGCCGTACGGGCAGCAGACCCCGGGCCAGACCGCGCCACTGCCGCCGGGCTACGGCCAGCCCCCGGCCCCTCCCGGCTACGGCCAGCCCACCCCGGCTCCGGGCTACGGCCAGCAGCCGCCCGCCCCTCCGGGGTACGGGCAGGTTCCGGCCCAGCCCGCCGCCTACGGAGTGCCCTCCGGCGCTCCCCAGGGCGCCGGTGTGTCGGCCGCGCTGCAGAAGTTCAAGGAGACGCCCACCGGGCAGCGCTGGACGCAGCAGAACAAGAAGCTGATCCGCGTCGACCTCGGTATCGGCGGCCAGCCCGTACTGGCCCGCCAGGGCAGCATGGTGCTCTACCAGGGCAAGGTCGACTTCGGCTACAAGGGCGCCGGGTTCGCCGGCCGGCTCGTGGGCAACGCGACCGGCCAGGAGATGCAGCTGATGCGCTGCACCGGCCAGGGCCAGGTGTTCCTCGCCGAGAACTCCACCAACCTGCACCCCGTCGAGCTCCAGGGGGACGCGATCTGCGTCTCCGCCGAGAACGTCCTCGCCTTCGACGAGAGCCTCCAGTACGAGGTCAGACGCATCGAGGGGCACGGCATCCCCGGGGGCGCGCTGTTCACGATGCAGTTCCAGGGGACCGGCACCATCGTCGTGAAGACCCACGGTGAGCCCGTCGTCCTGCCGGTCACGCCGACCACGTTCGCCGACTGCAACGCCGTCGTCGCCTGGTCCGCCGCCGCCCAGGTGATCGTCTCCAGCCAGGTCCGGATGCGTCGCAACGCGTACCCCGGAGACACCGGAGAGAGCGTCAACCTGCAGTTCCGGGCCGCCCCCGGCAATTTCGTCGTCGTCCAGCCGTACGAGGTCTGAGGGAGCCCGTCATGAACCAGCCGCTCGCGGGCTACGCCCCCGCACCCGTCACCGCCCGCATGGAGAACCACGGCAACAACATGCTGAAGGTCGCCATGCAGACCGGAAGCGACCTCTTCGCGCGCGTGGGCTCGATGATCGCCTACGAAGGCTTCATCCAGTACGAGCCCAACCCGCCGGCCGTGCGCCAGATCGCGCGCGACTGGATGACCGGCGAGGGCGCGCCCCTGATGAAGTGCTCCGGAGACGGACTGCTCTACCTCGCCGACTACGGCGCCGACGTCGTCGTGATCAACCTCAACGGCGACGGGATCTCCGTCAACGCCACCAATCTGCTCGCCTTCGACACGTCCCTCACCTGGGGTGTCGAGCGCGTCAAGGGGCTCGCCAAATTCGCCGGGCAGGGCCTGTGGAACACCAAGATCAGCGGCCAGGGCTGGGTCGCGCTGACCTCCCGCGGCAAGCCGATCGTCGTCGACTGCGGAGGTGGCGACGACGAGACCTACGTCGACCCGGACGCGCTCGTCGCCTGGTCCCCGAACCTCAAGGTGAAGGGCAAGCGCAGCTTCAAGGCGCAGTCGCTGATCGGCCGCGGCAGTGGCGAGGCCTACCAGATGGCCTTCTCCGGGCAGGGCATCGTCGTAGTCCAGCCCAGCGAGGACAGCACCGACCGCCTCCGGTTCCGGGGCTGAGGGGGGAACACGACACCATGCAGAGCCCGCTTTTCGCGTTCAACGACTCGCAGTCCCAGGATCGCTACAGCCTCCAGAACAAGCAGATGCTGCGCATCGTCCTGGAGGGCCACGACGACATCCTCGCCCGCAAGGGCACGATGGTCGCCTACCAGGGGCTCGTCGAGTTCGACGCCGAGTACCAGAACACCCGGCAGGCCTACGCGCGCGCGGCCACCGGCGAGGGCCTCAGCCTGATGCGCTGCCACGGGCAGGGCACGGTCTTCCTCGCCAACCTCGCCCAGCACATCCACGTAGTGGATGTGGAGCAGGACGGCCTGACCGTCGACAGCAGCTACGTCCTCGCGATGGACTCCTCGCTGCACCACGAGGTCATCGCCGTGGACAGCCAGTACGGCATCTCCGGCTCCGGGAAGTACCAGCTCAACATCACCGGTCGCGGCAAGGTCGCCCTGATGACCTCGGGCGCCCCGCTGATGATGCAGGTCACGCCGGACAAGTACGTCAACTGCGACGCCGACGCGATCGTCGCCTGGTCCACCGGCCTGCGCGTCCAGATGCAGGCCCAGACGCACTCCTCCGGGGTGTGGCGGCGCCGCGGCAACACCGGCGAGGGCTGGGAGCTGAGCTTCATGGGCAGCGGCTACGCGCTGGTCCAGCCCAGCGAACTCCTGCCGCCGCAGAACGCCGCGATCGGCCAGGGCCTCGCCGCCCAGTACGGCATGGGCCAGCACGGAGCCCACGCGCAGAACCAGGGCAACGTCTGGAGCTGAGCGTCCGGAAAACCGACGTAAGGGGCGCCCGCCGTTGCGGACGCCCCTTACCCGTACCCGGAGTTCACAGCCTGGCGCGGGCCGCCTCCAGCAGCCGCAGGACCGACTCGTCCGCCACGGCCGCCACCTCGGCGTAGGCGAACCAGCGCAGGTCGAGGGACTCGTCGCTGATCTCCTGCACGGCACCGGGCGGCGCCACCACCGCGTACTGCACGTCGTAGTGGAAGTGGCACGGTGCCGGGACGGGATGGAGATCGAGGCGGGCAGGACCGCCCGGCAGCAGGGTGAGTCCGGTGATGCCGGACTCCTCCGTGGCCTCGCGCAGGGCTGCCGCCTCCAGGGAGGTGTCCTCGGGCTCGCAGTGCCCGCCCATCTGGAGCCACATCCGCAGCTTCCTGTGGAGCGTGAGCAGCACTCGCCCGTGCTCCGGGTCGATGACCAGGGCACTCGCTGTGATGTGCCCTTCCTCGCAGGACTTCCACATGCCGTCCGGGTGAGCGGCCAGGTGGTCCAGGTAGGCCTGGCGCAGGTCCGCCTGGTCCTCGTAGCTCTTCAGTACGAGGACCGCGTCGTCGTGCAGGGTCACTCGGAGTCGTC
Organism: Streptomyces sp. NPDC050549; assembly: GCF_040655035.1. Classification (NCBI taxonomy): domain Bacteria; kingdom Bacillati; phylum Actinomycetota; class Actinomycetes; order Kitasatosporales; family Streptomycetaceae; genus Streptomyces; species Streptomyces sp. NPDC050549. Next base: position 34,876 of record NZ_JBFAJD010000057.1, on the reverse strand, counting down.
GTCCTTCTTCTTCAGGTCGGGCTTCTCCTCCGTGCCGCTCGCCGCCTCGCCGAGCAGCTTGTCCAGCTCGGAGAAGTCCAGCTGCTCGCGGTGCACGAAGCCGTCGGGGTCGTCCAGGTCGGAGGCCGTCGGCAGCATGTCCGGGTGGGCCCACAGGCCGTCACGGCCGTCGACACCGCGCGCGTCCGTGAGCGAGGCCCACAGCCGGGAGGCGTCCCGCAGTCGGCGCGGGCGCAGCTCCAGGCCGATCAGCGTGGCGAACGTCTGCTCGGCGGGGCCACCGGTCGCGCGACGGCGCCGCAGGGTCTCGCGGAGCGCGTCGGCGGACGTCAGACGCGGCTTCGCGGCGGCGTGGACCACCGCGTCCACCCAGCCCTCGACGAGCGCCAGAGCCGTCTCCAGACGGGCCAGAGCGGCCTTCTGCTCCGGGGTGTCCTCCGGCTGGAACATGCCCTGCTGAAGGGCGTCCTGCAACTGCTCCGGGTTCTGCGGGTCGAACTGGCCGACCACGTCCTCCAGCTTGGCGGTGTCGACCTTGATCCCGCGCGCGTAGCCGTCGACCGCGCCGTACAGGTGCGAGCGCAGCCACGGCACATGCGCGAACAGACGCTGGTGGGCGGCCTCGCGCAGGGCGAGGTAGAGCCGCACCTCCTCCTGGGAGATGCCCAGGTCCTTGCCGAACGCCTCGATGTTCAGCGGCAGCAGCGCGGCCTTGCCGACCGGGCCGAGCGGCAGACCGATGTCGGTCGAGCCGACGACCTCGCCCGCGAGCACGCCCACGGCCTGCCCGATCTGCGTACCGAACATGGCACCGCCCATGGAGCGCATCATGCCGATCAGCGGGCCCGCCATGGCCTGCATCTCCTCCGGCAGGACATCGCCCATCGCCGCGCCGACACGCTCGGCGACCGGGTCCACGAGCTCCTTCCAGGCCGGCAGGGTCGCCTCGACCCACTCCGCGCGGGACCACGCCACGGCGGAACCGGCACCGGACGGCAGTGAGGTCGCGTCGTCCAGCCACAGATCGGCCAGCCGGACGGCCTCCTCGACGGCGCTGCGCTCGGCGGGGCCGATGCTCGCGTCCTTCGTGCCGTCCTCAGTGCCCTGGGAGACCGTCTGGCGGGCGATCTGCTTGGCCATGTCCCAGTTCACCGGGCCGCCCTCGTACGAGAGCATCTGGCCCAGCTGCTGGAACGCGGCACCCAGGTCGTTGGGGTTCAGGGAACCGAACATGGCTGCGAGCGGATTGTCCGCGCCGGGGCCGCCAAAGCCCCCGGCACCGGGCAGCCCGCCAAATCCGAACGGGTTGGCCGGTCCCTGACCACCACCGCTCTCCTGGTCCTTCTTCTTGCCCTCGTCGCCGTCGTCCGGCTCCTCCGGCGGAAGGCCGAATCCGAATGGGGTGTCACTCACGGGATTCCTCGGCTGTTAAGGCCGCCGGTTCTCTCCGACGGCACGACTGCCCTTCAACACCACCCAGCCTAGACACCGCGGGCCGATCGGGCCTCGGTGCGTCGCCGAGACCTGGCCTGCGGCAGGATGGATGCCACCTGGTCCGGACGCGTCACGCGCGTCCGTACTGAAGACAACCGCTGGAGACGCCCGGTGAGTTCCCCAGATCCGCAGGTTCGCGCAGCGCGAAACCACTCAACCAGTCCCGCCGTGCGCGGGCCCGTCGTCGCGGTCACCGGCGCCGCGTCCGGGATCGGGGCGCTCCTCACCGAGCGGCTCGCCGCGTCCGAGGAGATCAAGCAGGTCATCGCCATAGACGAGCGGCGCGGCGAGTGCGCGGCGGCCCAGTGGCACATCCTCGACGTACGGGATCCGGCCATCGCGGAGAAGCTGCGCGGCGCCGACGTCGTCGTCCATCTGGCGCTGGACCTCGATCTGGAGACCGATCCCGCCGCCCGTTCGGCGTACAACGTGCGGGGGACCCAGACCGTGCTGACCGCCGCCGCGGCGGCCGGGGTCCACCGGGTCGTGCTCTGCACCTCGGCGATGGTCTACGGAGCGCTGCCCGACAACGAACTGCCGCTCTCGGAGGACGCCGAACTGCGCGCCACCGCGGAGGCCACCGGTGTCGGCGACCTGCTGGAGGTCGAGCGGCTCGCGCGGCGCGCGCCCAGGGCGCATCCCGGGCTCAATGTCACCGTCGTCCGCCCCGGAGTCCTCGTCGGCGGCACCGACACCGCGCTGACCAGGTACTTCGAGTCACCCCGACTCCTGGTGGTGGCCGGTTCGCGGCCCGCCTGGCAGTTCTGCCATGTCGAGGACCTGTGCAGTGCCCTGGAGTACGCCGTCCTGGAGAAGGTCGACGGGGAACTCGCCGTCGGCTGCGACGGCTGGCTGGAGCAGGAGGAGGTCGAGGAGCTCAGCGGCATCCGGCGCATGGAGCTGCCGTCCGCGGTCGCGCTCGGCGCGGCGGCCCGGCTGCACCGGATCGGACTCACGCCGTCCCCGGCCGGCGACCTGGCGTACACGATGTACCCCTGGGTGGTCAGCGGGAGCCGGCTGCACGACGCGGGCTGGCGGCCCCGGTGGACCAACGAGGAAGTGCTCGCGGAACTCCTGGAGGAGGTTGCCGGACGGCACACGGTCGTCGGGCGACGGCTCGGCCGCAAGGATGCGACGGCGGCGGGCGCCGCGGGCGCGACGGTCGCACTGCTGGGCGCGGCGGCGGTCGTACGGCGGGCGCGGAAGGCCCGCCGGCGGATCTGACCCGGACCGGGAACGACCTCCTGTAGGACGCTCCAAACAGCCACACGCGCGTGCCTGTCGAAAGTGCTATTCCGCGCTGTCGGCGGGGTGCGGCACGATGGAGGCATGGCACCCACGATCGACCACCCCGGTGAGCAGGCCGCGCAGGATCCCGTCAAGCTGATCGGGATCAGGGAGACGCCGCTCTCCGTGGACGAGGTCTTCCGGGCGGTCGGGGACGACGCGGCCGGGGGGACGGCGCTGTTCGTCGGGACCGTGCGCAATCACGACGGCGGTGCCGACGTGGACCGGCTCGGCTATTCGTGCCACCCCAGTGCCGAGGCCGAGATGCGGCGCGTCGCCGAGAAGGTCGTCGCGGACTACCCGGTGCGCGCGCTGGCCGCCGTCCACCGTGTGGGGGAACTTGGGATCGGGGACCTGGCGGTCGTCGTCGCCGTGTCGTGTCCCCACCGGGGCGAGGCCTTCGAGGCGTGCCGGAAACTGATCGACGATCTCAAGCACGAGGTGCCGATCTGGAAGCACCAGCAGTTCTCCGACGGCACCGAGGAGTGGGTCGGCGCCTGCTGATGCGCACTCACGTGCTTCTCACCCGCCCTCCGGTTGCGTAACCGCCCCCCGGGCATGAGCGTTGTCAGTGGGGCTGGCTAATCTGCTGATCAGTCAGTTGAGGCGACTCTGTGGGGTTGGGAGGTCGGCATGGCGGCACTCGCCTGGTTGTTGATTCCGCTGGTGGCTGCGATAGGTGCCGGTCTGTGGGGCAGTTGGGCCAACAGGACCCGCAAGGTGCGCAGCGACGGTCCGGAACTGGACGGCTATGCCCGCTTCCGCGAGGCGATGGACAAGTCCCACTCCGGCACGTGAACGGAAGCGTGACCGGAGGGCGGCCCTGACGGTGCGCTGACAGAAGCGTCCCGTACTGTCGTGCCATGCCACGCCGCACCGCGACGATGCTCGCCTCCACCCTGATGCTGATCGCGCTCCTGTGCGCGGGAGTCCTCATCAACGTCCCGTATTCGGAGATGTCACCGGGCCCGACGGTGAACACGCTCGGGGACCACGACGGCGAGCCGGTGCTGCAGATCACCGGGCGCAAGACCTACCCGACGACCGGTCACCTGAACATGACGACGGTCCGGGTCACCAGCGCCGACTACAACATGAACCTCATCGAGGCCGTGTACGGCTGGCTCGCCCACGACGACAAGGTCGTCCCGCACGACACGCTGTACCCGGACGGCAAGACGGAGCAGCAGTCGACACAGGAGAACGCCGAGGAGTTCAGCCAGTCCCAGGAGAGCGCCAAGGTCGCCGCCCTGGACCAGCTGGGCATCCCGGTGAAGTCCTGGGTGATCGTCTCGACGGTCGTCAAGGGCACACCGGCCGAGGGCAAGCTGCACGCCGGTGACGTGATCAAGGCCGTCGACGGTACGACGGTCAAGCAGCCCGACGACGTGGCGAAGCTGGTCACCAAGCGCAAGCCGGGCCAGAAGGTCGTGTTCACGATCGTGTCGGCCAAGGACCAGGCCGCCGCGGTGAAGGCGAACAGGACGGCGACCGCCACGAAGGACATCACGATCACCACCGCGACCTCCGACGACACCGGGGTCAAGCGCGCCATCGTCGGCATCTCGGCCGGAACCGATCACACGTTCCCGTTCTCCATCGACATCAAGCTCGCCGACGTCGGCGGCCCGAGTGCCGGTCTGATGTTCGCGCTCGGCATCTACGACAAGCTCACCCCGGGCGACCTCACCGGCGGCAAGTTCGTGGCCGGCACCGGCACCATCGACGACAACGGCAAGGTCGGCCCGATCGGCGGCATCTCGATGAAGACCGTCGGCGCGCGCAGCAAGGGCGCCCAGTACTTCCTGACGCCTGCCGAGAACTGCGCCGAGGCCGCCAAGGACACCCCCAGTGGCCTCAGGCTCGTCAAGGTGAACACCATCAAGGACGCGATCAGCGACCTCAAGCTGATCAACAGCGGCAAGACCGCCGACCTCCCGAAGTGCAGCACCAAGGGCTGATCAGGCCCCTTCTTCAAGAAGATCTCGCGTACGACTCCGGGGGCGCCCTCAAGCCGGGAGCGCCCCCGGAGTCGTACCGGAGCCGTAGGGGACGACGTCAGTCCTCGAAGGTCGCCGACAGGGCCTCCGCGAGACCCGGGACCAGGGCGCCGCCGGTGAGGACCTCCGTGGGGGAGTCCTTCTCGCGCAGCCGCAGGGCCGAGTCGCGGGTGCCGTCGCGCAGGACCGCGACCGTCATGCGGACCTCCTGGCGGTCCGGGTGCTGGGCGACCCACTGGGTGAGCTTCTTCTCGCTCAGGCCTTCCGGGACGGAGGCCTCGGCGGACGGCGGCAGCATCAACCGCTCGACGGTGAGCGCGCAGCCGGCCACCGCGTCGGGCCAGGCGATCGTGCCGAGGAACTCGTCCAGCGGCTTTCCGGCCGGGATCTCCTCCTGCTCGATCGGGGTGAGACCGGTGGTCCCGGGCTCGTCCCGCAGGCCGAGTTGGGCCGCGAGACCGGGCTCCTGGGCCCGCAGTCGCGCGGTGTCTACGAGGGCGAAGAGGCGAGCGGGCTGGTCCCAGCCGAGGCCGGAGGCGTACTCGTCGATCTCCAGTACGGCCCGGGTGAGGGGGTTCGCTGCCATGGGAGTGTTGGACATGGTCACAATCCTGCCTCGTTCATGGCCGGAATCGGGAACCGAGTAAACGGTGAGTAAGTTGCATAGGTGTGGGCCCGCGATCACGTGGGGCTACGGACGGTCCGCGAACCCGGGGGCCTGACGCAACGACAGCGACCAACAGCGAACTTCGAGGTGCGCACCTTGGCTTTCCAGATGCCGGACCGCGGCGGAGGCCCGCAAGGGCCGCGGATCAGAGTGGGCCGCCCGTCCCGGCGGGTCCGGACTTTGCTCATGACACTGGGCGTCCTTGCCGTACTCGGCATGGCGTTCACGATGTTCGCGGGCTTCTGGACGGACTGGCTCTGGTACCGGTCGGTGCATTACTCGTCCGTGTTCACCACCACCCTGTCGACCAAGATCGGCCTGTTCTTCGTCTTCGGCCTGCTGATGGCGGCCGCGGTCGGCGTGAACATCTGGCTGGCGCACCGCCTGCGTCCGCCGCTCAGCGCCATGTCGATGGAGCAGCAGAGCCTCGACCGCTACCGCATGGGCATCGCGCCGTACAAGAAGTGGCTGCTGCTGGCGATCACTGCCCTCGTCGGGCTGATCGCGGGCGCCTCGGCGTCCAGTCAGTGGCGGGTCTGGCTGATGTGGGTCAACGGCGTGCCCTTCCACCAGAAGGACCCGCAGTTCCATCTCGACGTCTCCTTCTACGCCTTCGACCTGCCCTGGTACCGCTTCCTGCTCGGCTTCGGCTTCGCCGCCGCGATCCTCTCGCTGCTCGCCGCCGCGCTGACGCACTACCTGTACGGCGGGCTGCGCATCACCAGCCCGGGCGCGCGCGCCACGGCCGCCGCCACCGGGCACCTGTCGGTGCTGCTCGGCATCTTCGTCGCCCTCAAGGCGGTCGCCTACTGGCTCGACCGCTACGGACTCGCGGTCAAATCAAGCGACTTCAAGGCGACGGGTGACTGGACGGGCCTCAGATACGTCGACGCGAACGCGTATCTGCCGGCCAAGACGATCCTGTTCTGCATCGCCGTCATCTGCGCGCTGCTGTTCTTCGCCACCCTGTGGCGGCGCACCTGGCAGCTGCCCGTCATCGGCTTCGGCCTGATGGTGCTCTCCGCGATCCTCATCGGCGGCCTGTACCCGGCGATCGTCCAGAAGTTCACGGTCCAGCCCAACGAGCAGGCCAAGGAAGCCCCGTACGTCCAGAAGAACCTCAAGGCGACGCGCGAGGCCTACGGCATCGACGACACCAAGGTCACGGAGTACTCGGGGACGAGCACCACCAAGGACAAGACCAAGCTCCGCGCGGACGTCGACTCCACGGCGAGCATCCGGATCGTGGACCCGAACGTCGTGTCGCCCACGTTCCAGCAGCTCCAGCAGATCAGGAACTACTACGCGTTCCCGACCAACCTGGATGTCGACCGCTACACCGAGGACGGCAAGGACCAGGACACGGTCATCGGGCTGCGCGAGCTGAACCTCAACGGCATCCCGAAGAACAACTGGATCAACGACCACTTCCGCTACACCCACGGCTACGGAGTGGTGGCCGCCAAGGGCACCGAGGTCGACTCCGAGGGCCGCCCGGTCTTCACCGAGTCCGATCTCCCGTCCTCGGGTGACCTCGGCAAATACGAGCAGCAGATCTACTACGGCGAGAAGACCACCACGTACTCGATCGTCGGCGGTCCCCAGAAGGAGATCGACTACTCCGACGACAGCGGTGAGAAGACCACCAGCTACAAGGGCAAGAGCGGGGTCAGCCTCTCCAACCCGCTCAACCGGGCCGCGTACGCGGTGGCCTTCAACGAGCCGCAGATCCTCTACTCCGGTGCGATCGGCGAGGGTTCGCGGATCCTGTACAACCGCACGCCCAAGGAGCGCGTCGAGGCGGTGGCGCCCTGGCTGACCATCGACGGCGACGCCTACCCGGCGGTCGTGGACGGCCACATCCAGTGGATCGTCGACGCGTACACCACCAGCAACGGATACCCGTACGCCTCCCGGACGACCCTCGGGGACACCACGGCCGACTCGCTCACCGCGACCAACAACAACCGCGCGGTGGTGGCCCAGCAGAACCAGGTCAACTACATCCGCAACTCGGTGAAGGCGACCGTCGACGCGTACACCGGTCAGGTCAAGCTCTACCAGTGGGACACCGAGGACCCGGTCCTGAAGACCTGGATGAAGGCGTTCCCCGGCACGGTCGAGCCCAGGTCGGACATCTCGGCCTCGCTGATGGCCCATCTCCGGTACCCGCAGGACCTGTTCAAGGTCCAGCGCGAGCTGCTCACCCGCTACCACGTGACGGACGCGCAGACGTTCCTCAGCGGCAGCGAGGTGTGGCAGGTGCCGGACGACCCGACCAACAAGTCGGGCAGCGCGGTGCCGCCGTACTACCTGAGCATGAAGATGCCGGACCAGTCCGCGCAGGCGTTCTCCCTGACGACGACGTTCACGCCGAACGGGAGAGACAACCTCAGCGCCTTCATGGCGGTCGACTCCGAAGCCGGCAGTCCGGACTACGGCAAGATCAGAATCCTGAAGCTGCCGACCAGCACGACCGTCGGCGGGCCCAAACAGGTGCAGAGCGCCTTCAACTCCCAACAGGACATCGCGGAATCCATCAAGCTGCTCAAGGGCGGCGACTCCGACATCGAGTACGGCAACCTGCTGACGGTGCCGCTCGACGGGGGACTGCTGTACGTGGAGCCCGTCTACGTACGCGGTGGTGGACTCAAGTACCCGCTCCTGCGCAAGGTGTTGGTGGCCTACGGGAACAAGACCGCCTTCGAGGACACGCTGGACGAGGGGCTCAACAAGGTCTTCGGGGCGGAGACTTCGACCACGCCACCGGATACGGGTACCACCACGCCACCGACCTCCAGCAATCCAACGGTCCAACAGGCCCTGACCGACGCCCAGAAGGCCTTCGACGCGGGGCAACAGGCCCTGAAGAAGGGCGACTGGGAGGCGTACGGGCAGGCGCAGAAGGATCTGCAGGCCGCGCTGAAGCGGGCCGAGGACGCGCAGGCCGCCGCCGAGAAGAGCAGCGGCAGTGACAAGAGCAGCCCGAGTCCCAGTAGCAGTCCGACCGCGAGTAGCAGTCCGAGTGCCAGTAGCAGTCCCAGCAGCAGTCCGAGCAGTGCGAGCGGTTAGCGCAGCTCAGACGGCAGTTGATCACTAGGTCAGAGGCCCACCCCGCACCGTGGTACGGTTGCAACACAACGGCGCGGGGTGGAGCAGCTCGGTAGCTCGCTGGGCTCATAACCCAGAGGTCGCAGGTTCAAATCCTGTCCCCGCTACTGATCGAGAAGGCCCGGATCCTTTCAAGGATCCGGGCCTTCTCGCTGTGCGAACGCATGTGCCGACGAGGGTGTCGGCCGTGCCGCCCGGGGTACTTGGTGAATCCGTGTTTCGCTTGTCTCTCTGTGGGCATGTCGACAAAACGCTGTAGAGACCTCACTGGCTGCGGTATACCAGGTGTACCCAGGTTGCAGGTGGTGCGACGATGGACGTTATGGGGGACAAGGCAACTCTGTTGGATACAGGGCGTTTTGTGCAGCCTTCCGACCGGGACGAGACCGGTGAGGGGGAGGCTGTCGACGAGGCACGCACACGGCTCGCCGCACAGGCCGGCGACGTCGAGGCGACGAGTGTCCTCGGAGCGATGCTGCTGCGCCGCGGTGATCTCGACGGAGCCGAGCCCCTGCTGCGTGCCGCCACCGCCGAGGGCGACCGGGCCGCGGCCAACAACCTGGGTGTCCTTCTGCACCAGCGCGGATACGCCGACGAGGCCGCCGGGTGGTGGCGGATCGCCGCCGTGGCCGGTTCCGCCGCCGCCGCGCACGCACTCGGCCGGTACCACCGCGAGCGCGGCGACGAACCAGCCGCCGAGTACTGGCTGCGTCAGTCCGCCGAGCAGGGCCACGCGCTCGGCGCGTACGCCCTCGCCGACCTGCTGGAGCACCGCGGGGACGCCGCGGCCGAGCAGTGGATGCGGTCCGCCGCGGAGCGCGGGCACCGCGAGGCCGCGTACCGGCTGGCGCGCGCGCTCGATCGGCGGGCGCCGCACGAGGACGAGTACGGGGCTGGGAACGGGATCGGGGGCGGGAACAGGGCCGCAGGCCGCGACGAGATCTCGGACGGGGTCCGGTACGGGGAGCGGGCCGGCGCAGGCGCGGACGCGACCGACGGTGGTGCCGGATCGGCTTCCGGCCTCCCCACGGGCTCTGCGGTCTCTGTTCCCGGCAACGAAGCCGAGCAGTGGTACCGCCAGGCCGCCGCGCGTGGGCATCAGCGGGCCGCGCTGCAGCTCGGGGCGATCCTGGAGAAGCGGGGCGAGCTAAAGGAGGCCGGGCGCTGGTACCTGACGTCCGCCAAGGACGGCGAGGCCCGGGCCGCCTGCGCGCTCGGGTTCCTGCTGCGCGACGCCGGCGACACCGAGAGCGCCGCCGTGTGGTGGCTGCGCGCAGCCCAGGACGGCGACGGCAACGCGGCCAACGCGCTGGGCGCGCTGCACGCCGAGCGCGGCGAGACACAGACCGCCGAACGCTGGTACCGGGCCGCGATGGACGCCGGTGACGTGAACGGCGCGTACAACCTCGGGCTGCTCTGCGCCGAGCAGGCGCGCACCGCGCAGGCCGAGCAGTGGTACCGCCGCGCGGCCTACGCCGGACATCGCGAGGCGGCCAACGCGCTCGCCGTGCTGCTGCTCCAGGGCGGCGACGCGACCGGTGCCGAGCCGTGGTTCTCCAAGGCCGCGGAGGCCGGGAGCGTGGATGCGGCCTTCAACCTCGGGATCCTCTTCGCCGGGCGCGGCGAGGAGGCCGTCGCGCTGCCCTGGTACGAGCGGGCGGCTGCCGCCGGGCACACCGAGGCGGCGCTGCAGGTCGGCATCGCGCGGCTGCGGGACGGCGACGAGCGGGAGGCCGAACGGCATCTGCGGTGCGCCGCCGGCGGGGGGAGCGCGGAGGCGGCGTACCGGCTGGCCTCGGTGCTCGACGCGCGGCGGCCACCGGCGCCCGCGCACGAGCTGGGTGAGCAGGTGCACGAGAAGACCGAGTGCGAGGAGTGGTACGAGCGGGCCGCTTCGCAGGGGCACCGGCGTGCCCAGGTGCGCGTCGGGATGCTGTCCGCCGCGCGCGGGGATGTGGTCGAGGCGGCCCGGTGGTACCGCGAGGCGGCCGAGGCCGGGTCGCGCAACGGGGCTTTCAATCTTGGGCTGTTGCTGGCCCGGGAGGGGAGTGAGCCGGAGGCGGCGGTGTGGTGGGCTCGGGCTGCGGATGCCGGGCATGGGCGGGCGGCGTTGCGGCTGGCGTTGGTTTACGCGCGTCGTGGGGAGCTGGCGGAGGGGCAGCGGTGGGCGGATCGGGCCGTGTCCCTGGGGCCGGTGGAGGTGTCGGAGCGGGCGGCTCGGTTGCGGGATGCGTTGCGGCAGGAGCTGACGGCGTAGGGCGGGGTGTTCTTTCGCCCCCGCCGCCCCTACCCGTCCCGTCCCCGGGCGCTGCGCCCCCAGCCCCCCGCTACGACCTGGACGGCGCCTCATCCTCAAACGCCGGACGGGCTGGAGGATGCCGGCCTGGGGTGGAAAGTGAACGCCGGACGAAGTGAGTGCGGCTGACCTGGGGCGATAAGTGATTTGCTTCTCTCGGTACGGCTGACGTAGTGTCGTGTTTACCGACGCGGGGTGGAGCAGCTCGGTAGCTCGCTGGGCTCATAACCCAGAGGTCGCAGGTTCAAATCCTGTCCCCGCTACTGAAGGCCGAGGGCCGGAATCCGAGAGGGTTCCGGCCCTCGGTGTTTCTACGGCTGGTGGCCCACCGCCTCCTCGTACAGCGAACGGTCCACGGTCCGTGACTCCGGAAGTGCTGCCCCCTTGGACACCCCCGCCGCCTTGTACGCGGCCTGCAAGCGCGTTGTCGTGCCCGCGCGGATCTCCCAGTCCATCAGGAGCGACGGGGTCGACTTCAGGACCGCCTCGTCGGTCTTCAGGAGCTTCGCGAGATACGTGACGAAACTGGGGTCGCTTTTGTAGTCGCCCGCGAAGTACGTGTTCACCGTGCGGATGTAGGCGCGGAGGAGGGCCACCCCGGCGTCCACGTCGTCGTGCAGGAGGCTGCGGCCGTACAGCATGCCGCCCAGGGGCTCGCCGAGGGGCTGGCCGCCCAGGAAGGCGTAGGCGGGGTTGCCGTCGACCTTGCGCCAGACGGGGTCCAGGAGCCACGCGGAGTCGACGCCGCCGTTCTGGAGGGCGGTGAGGACGTCGGCCGAACCGAGCTGCTGGTACTGGATCTTGTCGAGGCCGCCGCCGTGGATCGCGAGTGCCTTCTCCATGGGGTACGCGATCACCGATCCCTTGCCGATCATCGTGCCCATCCTGCGGCCCGCCATCCGGACGTCCGCCGCCGCCTCGCCCTTCTTCAGCTTCACCCACAGACCGCTCTTCGACTTGGGGTCGGGCGAGAAGTTCCCGGCGACCCACTTGATGTCGAAGCCGCCCTCGACGCCGTTCATGACGGCCGCCTCCGGGGCCGCCCACATCGCGTCGATGTCCCCCTTTGCGAGAAGGGGAAGCGCGTCCGGGGTCGGGAGCACCTTGAGTGTGACGTCCAGGCCCTCCTTCTTGAACTCGCCCTTGTCCAGGGCGACTTCGAGTGGGGCCACGTACTCCGCGCTGAGCGTCCCCGTCGCGATCGTCACCTTCCGCGTCTTGGGGAGGAGCTGTGGGGCGGGGGTGCCCGGTCGGCAGCGGGCCGGGGTGCGGGTGGGGGAGAGGTCCGCCGGGTCCGTCCAGGAGGACTTGCCGCAGCCGTCCACCGGCTCGACCGAGCGGTTGCCGACGGCCGCCGTGCCCGAACTCCCGGAGTCGTCCGCGTACTTGGACGAACAGCCCGCCGACGCCAGCACCGCCGCCACGACGACCGACACACCGTACGCACGCCGTCTCACGACTGCCCCCGTCCTCGGTCCCGCGGTGCCCAGGGTGTGAGCAACCGGCCCGCCAGCCGCACCAGTTCGGAGAAGACGACCCCGAGGACCGCGACGCACACGATGCCCACGAACATCACGTCGTTCTGGAACAGCGCGCGGGAGTCGAAGATCAGATGGCCCAGGCCGTTCGTCGCGGCGATCTGTTCCGAGGCGACGATGACCAGCACGGCCACACCCGCCGCGATGCGCGCGCCGACCAGGACCGCCGGGAGGGAGGCGGGGAGGAGGACGTGGCGGAACATCTGCCACGGGGTCGCGCCGAAGACCCGGCCCGCGTCACGATGCCCGGAGGGTATGGCGACGACCGCCGACATGGTCGAGATCCACACGAAGAAGAAGACCGTGGCGGCCACCAGGGCCAGTTGGGGGCCCTCGCCCAGGCCGAACATGTTCAGGAAGATGGGCAGCAGGGCCAGTTTCGGTACGACGTACAGGGCGTCCAACAGCGGTTCCAGCGCGGCCCGGACGAGCGGGAGGGAACCCATCAGCAGGCCCAGGGCGTAGCCGGTCGCCGTGCCGATCGCGTAGCCGCCCAGGACTCGCCGGGTGGTGGCCCACACGTCCGGCCACAGCTCGCCGGCGGTGGCCCGGTCCCAGCCGTCGGAGAGGATCGTGGAGGGGGCCGGGTAGACGCGGGGGTCGATCCAGCCCTGGGCGGCGGCCAGTTGCCACCACAGGACCAGGGCGAGCGGTACGGCCACGGCGAGGGACAGTTCCAGTGCGCGCCGGTGGCGGTGGGTGCGTACGGGACGGAGTTCCTGCTGGCCGGGGCGGCGGACCAGGACCCAGTCCTCGCGGTCGGGGGCGACGGTCGTCATGCGGGTACCGCCTCCTTCCGCAGCAGTTCCCACAACTCGCTCTTCAGGGCGGTGAATTCGGGGGTGTCGCGGATGTCGCCGGTGCGCGGACGCGGGAACGGGGGACGGTGTTCGGCGATGATCCGGCCCGGGCGTGCGGACATCACCAGCACGCGGTCCCCGAGCACGAGCGCTTCCTCCAGGCTGTGCGTGATGAAGAGGGTGGTGGTGTGCAACGCCTGGGTGAGGCCGAGGAGTTCGTCCTGGAGGATCGTGCGGAGCTGGGCGTCCAGGGCGGCGAACGGCTCGTCCATCAGCAGGAGTTCGGGCTCTACGGCGAGTGCGCGGGCGATGGCGACCCGCTGGCGCATGCCGCCGGAGAGGGTCGCGGGATAGGCCTGCGTGAAGTCGGCGAGGCCCAGGCGGGCCAGCCACTCGTCGGCGCGGGCGTTGGCCTCACGGCGCGGGACGCGCTGGACGTCCAGGCCGAAACGGACGTTGGCGCGGACCGACTTCCAGTCGTAGATGCCGTAGTCCTGGAAGATCATGGCCGCCGGGCGCGGGCTGGACGTGCGGATCTCCAGGGTGCCCGCGCTGGGGCGCAGCAGACCCGCGGCGATGCGCAGCAGGGTGGACTTTCCGCAGCCGGACGGGCCGACCAGGCAGACGAACTCGCCGGGGGCGACGGTGAGTTCGAGCGGGCCGAGGGCGTGGATCTGGTGCGGGGCGCGGCCGAAGGTGCGGGTCAGTCGGGTGGCGTGGAGTTTTGGGTGCAGGTCTCCCACGGTTGCTCCTCGCGGAGTTCGGTACGGGTGTGAGGACGGGGGGTGGGGAGTGCCGCACGACGATATGACGGACCGTCAGATTCGGGAAGGCTGTAGGCAGCACAAAGCCCCGGCGTCCGTGTCGAACGGATGCCGGGGCCGGTGTGGGGACTTGCTACGCGCTCGCGCAGTTGGGGCACAGTCCGCGGTACGTCACCTCGACGTCCGAGACCGTGAAGCCGAAGCGCTCCGAGTCGGGGAGGTCGGCGAGGGGGTTGCCGCCCGGGTGGACGTCGCGGATCTGGCCGCAGTTGGCGCAGACCAGGTGGTGGTGCGGGCTGTGCGCGTTCGGGTCGTAGCGCTTGGCGCGCTTGTCCGTGGCCACTTCGAGGACCTCGCCGAGGGAGACCAGCTCGCCCAGCGTGTTGTAGACCGTCGCCCGGGAGATCTCCGGGAGCTTGGCCACGGCGCGGGAGTGGACCTCGTCGGCGGTCAGGTGGACGTGGTCGCCGTCGAGCACTTCGGCCACGACGCGCCGCTGTGCGGTCATCCGCCATCCGCGTCCGCGCAGCCGCTCCAGAAGGTCACTCATGCAGGCCAGCCTAACAGCAACGTGACCAGTTTCCGAATAGGTGTGACTTTGGAGGGCTGCCGGACTTGGACTGGATCCAACTAGTTGCCGGGTGGCTGTCAGGCCGGCACCTGCTGGCGTGCGGGTGCCCAGCAGCGGATGATGTCGCGCACCGAGACGATGCCGGCGGGCTCGGCGCGGTCGAGGACGACGAGGTGACGGAAGCCGCCGTGGGCCATGGCGCTCGCCGCGTCCTCCAGTGTCCAGGCCGGGGTGGCGAACACGACGTCGGTGGTGGTGTGGGCGTGGGCGCGCTCGGTGTCCGGGTTCTGGCCCTTGCCGAGCGAGTTGAGGATGTCCCGTTCGGTGAGGATGCCGATGCCGCCGGCGTCCGGATCGAGGACCACGGCGGCGCCGACATGGCGCGAGGACATCAGGGCGGCTGCCTGGCGGAGGGTGTGGGCGGGGCCGATGGTGAGAACCACCGTGCTCATGGCGTCGCGGACCAGCATGGGATGAGGCCACCTCCTAGGGAATCCGGATCGGTTCACGGACCTGGGGACCGGTGGTCGCCCGGCCCTGGTCCGCTAGTTACCGGATTCACAAGTTCACAAGTGGGGGGACTCTCAGAGTCGCAGGTAAAGCACGGGTCAACAAGAGGGCGCGCGCGGCCGGTTGGGGGCTTGTGCGGGCGTCCCGTTGTGCTCAGTAGCGCATGTTGAGATACCCCAGGAACTCGTCGTGCAGGATGCCGTTCGACGCCGCCGCGTTGCCGCTGTGCGGGCCCGGGCGGCCGTCGAGGCCCGTGAAGGTGCCGCCGGCCTCGGTGACGATGATCGCGTTGGCGGCCATGTCCCAGAGGGAGAGTTCGGGTTCGGCGCAGATGTCGACCGAGCCCTCGGCGACCATCATGTACGGCCAGAAGTCGCCGTACGCGCGCGTGCGCCACACCTCGCGGGTCAGGTCCAGGAAGCCGCCGAGGCGGCCCTGGTCCTCCCAGCCGGTGAGCGAGGAGTACGCGAAGGACGCGTCCGCCAGCTTCGAGACCTGGGAGACGCGCAGCCGGGACGCGGAGGACAGGCTGCGTCCGGTGTAGGCGCCGTGGCCCTTCGCCGCCCACCAGCGGCGGCCCAGCGCGGGCGCGGAGACCAGGCCCACGACCGGCTGGTAACCGCCCTCCGCCGCCTCCGTCAGGGAGATCAGCGTGGCCCACACCGGGACTCCGCGTACGTAGTTCTTGGTGCCGTCGATCGGGTCGATCACCCAGCGGCGGGGACCGGTGCCCTCGACGCCGTACTCCTCGCCGATGACCGCGTCGCGCGGGCGGGCGCGCTGCAGATGGCCGCGGATGAGTTCCTCGGCGGCCTTGTCCGCCTCGCTGACCGGAGTCATGTCCGGCTTGGTCTCGACCTTGAGATCGAGCGCCTTGAACCGGGCGGTCGTCGCGGCGTCGGCGGCGTCCGCGAGGACGTGGGCGAGGCGCAGGTCATCGTGATAGTCGGCCATGCGTGAACCGTATCTTCAGGGGTCGGCGCGGGGCTACAGGGTCCGGTGGGCGGAACGGGAGGTGGGACCGTCGCGGGGGCGTGGCGTCCTTCCCCCGGGCGGCACTCTCCCCTCAACTCCCGCGCGCATTGGCCGAAGTGCGCCCCCCGGCGCCGTCGTGAACCCTTGACAGTGCTCCCGTGCGCGTCAAATCTGGGCGCAGAGCCGCTCGTCCCCGGGAGGCGAATGATGCCTGCAGCGCGGGAATCCCTGTTGGACGCCGCCTATACGGCGCTGGCACGCAGGCCGTGGTCCACCGTACGGATGGTGGACGTGGCCGCCGCGGCCGGAGTGTCCCGGCAGACGCTGTACAACGAGTTCGGCAGCAAGGAGGGGCTCGCGCGGGCGCTGGTCAGAAGGGAGGCCGACGGCTATCTCGTCGGCGTCGACCGGGCCCTCGGCGCGCATGCCGACGCCCGCGAGCGACTGACCGCGACCGCCGAGTGGACCACGTCGGCGGCCCGCGAGAACGCTCTGGTGCGGGCCATGCTCACCGGCTGCTGGAGCGAACGGCTGCCCTCGCCGACGCTGTCCGCGGTGCCGTCCTCCTCCGCCGTACCGGCACAGCGCCGGGCGGACGGACCGCTGCCCTCGCCCGGCGACTTCGTGGCCGTCGTCCGAGACCGTGCCGTGGCCGCGCTGGCCGGCCCCGGAGCGGCTCGGCCGGACACCGCCGACCTGGCCCGCTCCTGCGAACTCGTCGTACGCCTCGCCCTGTCCTGCGTGGCGGCGCCACCGGGTGAGGGCGGCGTGGGCGAACTGGTGCGCAGCGCGCTGGCCCCGGCCCACCGGGCCCTGATCACCTAGGAAGTCAGTGGGCGGAACCGGACAGCTGGAGTCCGATGACCCCGATGATGACGAAGCTGATCGACACGATCTTCAGGGTGGACACCAGGTCGCCGAGGAAGACCATGCCGTAGATCGCGGTGCCGGCCGCGCCGATGCCGGTCCACACGGCGTACGCGGGGCCGACGTCGAGCTTCTTCAGGGAGAGGGTGAGCAGGCCGAAGCTGCCCAGGGCGAAGGTGCAGAAGGCGACCGTCGGCCACAGGCGCGTGAAGCCGTGGGACAGCTTCAGGCACACGGCGAACCCGGTCTCCAGAATTCCGGCCACGACAACCAGCAGCCACGCCATGTGCTGTCCTCCCGTTTGCCCGGCTCGGTGCGATTATGCACTTACCGAACCTGAGTCCCCACAAACACGCGGTGGTCAGCCGGTGATCAGTCGCCCTCGGTCCGCTCCCGGGTGGCCAGCAGTCGCCGTAGCGAATAGAGCCGCTGGGGGTCGGCGTGGCCGTCGGCCACCCACTGGTCCAGGGCGCAGTCCGGCTCGTCGTGGCTGCACGCGCGAGGGCAGTCGACCGTGCCGGGCTCCAGGTCGGGGAAGGCCTTGATGACCCGGGACGGGTCCACGTGGTGCAGGCCGAAGGAACGGACACCGGGGGTGTCGACGACCCAGCCGGAGTCGTCGGGCAACGGGATCATGCGCGCCGAGGTCGTGGTGTGCCGGCCGCGCCCGGTGACGGCGTTGACGATGCCGGTGCTGCGCCGTCGCTCCAGCGAGACCAGCGCGTTGACGAGGGTCGTCTTGCCGACGCCGGAGTGCCCGACGAACGCGGTGATCTTGCCGTCCAGTTGCTTGCGGACCCGCTCCACCGCACTGCCGTTCTCCAGTTCCTCGCGGCTCGTGACGACGTACGGGACGCCCAACGCGCCGTACAGCTCCAGGAGTTCGTCGGGTGACGCGAGGTCCGACTTGGTCAGGACGAGCAGCGGGTCGAGGCCGCCGTCGTAGGCCGCGACCAGACAGCGGTCGATGAGGCGGGGGCGCGGCTCGGGGTCGGCGAGGGCGGTGACGATGGCGAGTCGGTCGGCGTTGGCGACGACCACGCGCTCGTACGGGTCGTCGTCGTCGGCCGTGCGGCGCAGCACCGAGGTACGCGGCTCGATGCGGATGATGCGGGCGAGGGTGTCCTTGTCGCCGGACAGGTCGCCGATGATGCCGACGCGGTCGCCGACCACCGCCGCCTTCCGGCCCAGTTCGCGGGCCTTGACCGCCATCACGACCCGGTCCTCGACCAGACAGGTCAGGCGGCCCCGGTCGACGGTGACGACCATGCCCTCGACCGCCTCCTCGTGCTTGGGGCGGATGTTCGTGCGCGGCCGGTTGCCCTTGCGGTTCGGGCGCTGGCGGATGTCGTCCTCGTCGGTGTTCTTGCCGTAGCGGCGCATGGCGTGTGTCCCCTACGCCCCATCGCTCCCGAGCATCCCGGTCCACAGGTCGGGGAAGTCCGGGAGGGTTTTCGCGGTGGTCGCCACGTTCTCGATCTGCACGCCCTCGACCGCGAGGCCGATGACGGCGCCCGCGGTGGCCATGCGGTGGTCCTCGTAGGTGTGGAAGATCCCGCCGTGCAGGCGGCGCGGGCGGATGTGCAGACCGTCGGCGGTCTCGGTCACATCGCCGCCCAGCTCGTTGATCTCCTTGGTGAGCGCGGCCAGCCGGTCCGTCTCGTGCAGCCGGAGGTGGGAGACGCCCCGGAGCGTGGACGGCGAGTCCGCGAGGGCGGCCACGGCCGCGATGCCGGGGGTCAGTTCGCCGACCTCGCCCAGGTCCACATCGATACCGTGGATCGCACCCGAACCGGTGAACTCCAGCCCGTACTCGGTGAGTTCGCAGGAACCACCCATCTCGGTGAAGATCTCCCGCAGCCGGTCACCGGGCTGTGTGGTCCGCGCAGGCCAGTCGGGCACGACCACCTTGCCGCCGGCCACCAGCGCCGCCGCGAGGAACGGCTGCGCGTTCGACAGATCCGGCTCGATGGTCAGGTCCCGGCCCAGCAGCGCGCCCGGGGTCACCCGCCAGACGTTGGGCTCGCCGCCCGACTCCGGGGTGTCCACCTGGGCGCCCACCGCGCGCAGCATGTCCACCGTCATCCGGATGTGCGGCATGGACGGCAGCGAGGAGCCGATGTGGCGGACCTCGACGCCCTGGTTGAAGCGGGGTCCGGAGAGCAGGAGCGCGCTCACGAACTGCGACGAGGACGAGGCGTCGATCTCCACCGGTCCGCCGTCCAGCGCGCCCCCGCCGTGCACGGTCAGCGGCAGCGCACCCCGGCCGTCGTCGTCGATCCGGGCACCGAGCACCCGCAGGGCGTCGATCACACCGTTCAGGGGGCGCTCGTACGACCTCGGGTCGCCGTCGAAGCGGATGGGGCCGTCGGCCAGCGCGGCGACGGGGGGGAGGAAGCGCATCACAGTGCCCGCGTTGCCGACATCCACCGTGGCCGGGCCGTGCAGGCCCGACGGGATGACCCGCCAGAACTCGCCGGAGCCCTTTTCTGCGCCTACGCCCTCCTCGATGCCCACGCCCATCGCACGCAGGGCGGCTGCCATCAGGAGGGTGTCGCGGGAGCGGAGGGGGCGGCGGAGCCAGCCCGGTTCGCTGGCGAGGGCGGCGAGGACGAGGGCGCGGTTGGTGACGGACTTGGACCCCGGGACGTGGACCGTCGCGTCGACGGCTCCGGCGGCGGTGGGGGCGGGCCAGAGAGCGGTTTGGTCGTTGTTCGGGGCCATGGGGTCACTGTATAAGGAGGCCGTCGTTCGGGTGCGGCGCCGTTGTGGCTGGTCGCGCCCGCGCGGCGGAGCCGCAAATGGATACAGTCCCGCGCCCCCACTGACTCGCCCCTTCGGGGCTTGTCACAATTCCAACAACCACCGTCCACCGCCTATCAGCGAGCACAGTGACACCAGGTGGAAGAGGAACAGCCACAGACCCGCCGGTACATGCGTCAAGCGGGCCAGTTGGTCGGCGTCCGAGTCGCCCGCCCCACCCCTCGACCTCTTCGCCTGGAGTTCGAAAGCCGGACGCACCCCACCCAGCAACAGGAACCACACCACCGCGTAAGCGAAAGCCGCCTGCACCTGGGGACCCGTCAGCCATGACACCAGAAGGAAGGCCGCGCCGCTGAGGATCACCGTCAAGGCGCCGTACGCGTTGCGGATCATCACCAGCATGGCTATCAGGAGGAGGGTCGACAGCCACAGGAGGAGGGTGATGTGGCCGGCGCCCAGGAGGGCTGCGCCGCCCAGGCCCAGGAGTGGGGGAGCGGTGTAGCCGGCGGCTGCCGTGAGGATCATGCCGAGGCCGTGCGGCTTGCCCCGGCTGACGGTGAGGCCGCTGGTGTCGGAGTGCAGGCGGATGCCGGTGAGAGTGCGGCCGGTGAGCAGGGCCACCAGACCGTGGCCGCCCTCGTGGGCGATGGTGATGGCGTTGCGGGAGAGGCGCCACAGCCCGTGCGGGATCACCACGGCCAGCGCGGCGACCATGGTGGCGATCACCACCCACAGGTCCGGGTCGGGCTGGCTGCCGAAGACCTCGTCCCAGAGGGCGCTGAGCGAGGTGATTGCGGTGCTGTCCATTGGCGGCGGAGGCTCCCGTGGGTGTCGATATACAGGGGCTGGCGCGTAGCGCCATCGTTGAGGGGTGGTGGTCGGGTGACGGGCGGGCCTGGCAGTCTGGCACGTATGTGCGGACGGTATGCAGCGAGTCGTGGGCCCGAGGATCTCGCAGGAGTCTTTGAGATCGAGAAGTGGGAGCCCGAGGAGGTTCTGGCCCCCGACTACAACGTGGCCCCGACCAAAGAGGTCTATGCAGTCCTCGACCGTCCACTTAAGGACGCGGACAGCCCGAAGCCGGTTCGCCAGCTGCGCAAGCTGAAGTGGGGACTGGTGCCCAGCTGGTCGAAGACCCCCGAGGGCGCCGCCCGGATGATCAACGCCCGCGCGGAGACCGTGCACGAGAAGCCGTCCTACCGTCGCGCCTTCGCCGCCCGGCGCTGCATCGTCCCCGCCGACGGCTACTACGAGTGGGTCACCGCCAAGGACGAGCGCGAGCTGGAGGTCGAGGGGAAGAAGAAGCGGCAGCGGAAGCAGCCGTACTTCGTGCTTCCCGCCGACGGGTCGGTGTTCGCGATGGCCGGGCTGTACGAGTTCTGGCGGGACCGGACGCTGCCCGACGACCATCCGCTGGCCTGGTGGGTCACCTGCTCGGTGATCACGACCGAGGCGGAGACGACCCCGCTCGCGGTCGCCCCCGCCGACGGACCGCACGCGCTCGCCGACATCCACCCCCGGATGCCCCTGATGCTCACCCCGGACCGCTGGGACGCCTGGCTCGACCCCTCCCGCACCGACCCCGACGACCTGCGCGAGCTGCTCGCTCCGCCGCCCGCCGGACTGATGCGCGCCTACCCGGTGTCCACGGCCGTCAGCAATGTCCGCAACAACGGACCGGAGCTGCTGAAGGAACTGGAAGGCCCGGAAGAAGGCACACTCTTCTGATGTGAGCGAGATCATCGAGACCGAGGCGGGTACCGCCCGCATCACCTGGCACAGGGCGAAGAAGGCGCGGCTCGTGCTGGCCGTCAGTCATGGGGCCGGCGGTGGCATCGAGGCGCGGGATCTTCAGGCCCTCGCGACCGTCCTCCCCGAGCACGGTGTGACCGTCGCGCTGGTCGAGCAGCCGTGGCGGGTGGCCGGAAAGAAGGTGGCGCCCGCGCCGAAGACGCTGGACGTGGGGTGGCGGGGAATCTGGCCGGCCGTCGCCGAGCCCGGTCTGCCAGTGGTCTCCGGGGGCCGTAGCGCCGGAGCGCGCGTGGCCTGTCGTACGGCGACGGAGCTGGGCGCCGCCGCCGTCCTCGCCCTGAGCTTTCCGCTGCATCCGCCCGGCAGGCCGGAGAAGTCGCGGGCCGACGAGCTGCTCGGGGCCGGGGTGCCCACGCTCGTCGTGCAGGGCGGCAACGACCCCTTCGGGAAGCCCGCCGAGTTCCCCGAGGGCGCCTTCGAACTGGTCGAAGTGCCGTACGGCGATCATGGGTTCGCGGTGCCGAAGCGGGCGGAGATCGGCCAGGAACAGGCCCTGGAGATCATCACGGGGCGCGTGGTGGAGTGGACTCGAACACTCGGGTAGGGGCGGGAATGCCGGGACCCTTACCACTGTTGTGGCGGACGTAGACAGTCGTAGAAAGGAAGTCCGCCGCATGGGTTCGACCTTCTGCCCACCCGTCTCCCGCCACCACCCCGTGGACGGGCTTCGCCCGGCAGAGTCTGATGGGGCCCGTAGCAGCCGCTCCGACCTGGACTGGTCGGTGCTGCACGCGACCAAGGCCACCCCTATTGGGGCGGCGGACGGACCGGATCGTCGTCTATCCTCCGATTCTGGTGGCATCGGCTTCGGTGCTGCCCGGAATCTTGAGGAGGTGGGTCCGGTTCCCGGTACCGACGCAGGGACCGAACACGGCCAGGCGGAGCAGCCCGAGGGCCAGGGCACGAGCACGGAGTCCACGGCGGAGCGCAGTGCGCGCTTCGAACGGGACGCGCTCGAATTCCTCGACCAGATGTACTCGGCCGCGCTGCGTATGACCCGCAACCCGGCCGACGCCGAGGACCTGGTGCAGGAGACGTATGCCAAGGCGTACGCGTCCTTCCACCAGTTCCGTGAGGGCACCAACCTCAAGGCGTGGCTGTATCGGATCCTCACCAACACGTTCATCAACTCGTACCGCAAGAAGCAGCGCGAGCCCCAGCGCTCCGCGGCCGAGGAGATCGAGGACTGGCAGCTCGCGCGTGCCGAGTCGCACATGTCGACCGGTCTGCGCTCCGCCGAGTCGCAGGCGCTCGACCATCTGCCCGACTCGGATGTGAAGGAAGCCCTCCAGGCCATCCCGGAGGAATTCCGCATCGCCGTGTATCTCGCGGACGTAGAGGGCTTTGCGTACAAGGAGATCGCGGACATCATGGGGACACCCATCGGTACGGTGATGTCCCGGCTGCACCGGGGCCGCCGTCAACTGCGTGGCATGCTCGAGGACTACGCGCGTGACCGCGGACTGGTCCCGGCCGGTGCCGGGGAGTCGAACGA
This sequence comes from Streptomyces sp. NPDC050549, assembly GCF_040655035.1. Taxonomy (NCBI): domain Bacteria; kingdom Bacillati; phylum Actinomycetota; class Actinomycetes; order Kitasatosporales; family Streptomycetaceae; genus Streptomyces; species Streptomyces sp. NPDC050549. Next base: position 11,926 of record NZ_JBFAJD010000057.1, on the reverse strand, counting down.
AGCGAAAGGCTCGGGCTCATGAGCTGCGGTGACCATCACGAGACGGACTGCAGTGAAGTCCTGGCGCATCTCTACGAGTTCCTGGACCGGGAGATGCCGGACGCGGACTGCACCAAGTTCGAGGTGCACTTCGAGGAGTGCTCGCCGTGCCTGGAGAAGTACGGCCTGGAGAAGGCCGTGAAGAAGCTCGTGAAGCGGTGCTGCGGGCAGGACGACGTGCCGACGGACCTCCGCTCCAAGGTGATGGGACGCCTGGAGATGATCCGGTCGGGGCAGGTCGTGCCCGAGCATGATGTGGCGGCTTCTCCACAGGAGTCCTGAACGGACTGTCGTCACTCGAATGTGCTAATCCGCGGGTGATACGCCCGCACCTTCCCTCTGGTCGCCCTAGGCTCCTCGGCCTGGACAGGCATGGTCGGGGGGAAGGGCGTCAGCCATGGAGGCGACACCGGCACGGGCACGTGCGTACGTGGTCTGTGCCGTCCTCGGGGCGCTGTTCTGCCTGCTCCCGCTGCCGACCGTCCACGCACCCTGGTGGGCGGTCGTGCTGTTGGCGGCCCTCTACGCGGGCTGCGAGCAGATCGCCCGCCGCCGGTTCGCGGGCACCTTCTACCCGGTGCTGCTCGCCGCGGCCTTCCTCCTGCCGCCGCCCGCCGCGGCGCTCGTACCGCTGCCGGGCGCGCTGTTCTCCCTCGTCGAGCAGGGCTCGCCCTGGCTGCGGCGGAGCTGGCGGGCCGCGCAGCTCGCGCTCGCCGTGTGGGCGGCGGGAAGCGTGCACTGGGCGCTGGGCGGCCGGAACGCGGTCGTCGCCTCCGACTTCCCGTACGCCCTGCTGCCCGCCCTCGCCGCCGTCCTCGCCTTCTGCCTGGTCCTGACCGCCCTCGACGGCGGAATCCTCGCGCTGGCCGAGCGAATGCCCGTACGACGGGCCTGGCGCGGCCTGTTCCTGCGGTCCCTGGCGCCCATCGGCGTGCACGGGCTCGCCGGGCTGATGATGGCCGTCCTGTGGCGCAGCCCCTACGGCCCGGTCGCCGCACTGCTCGTGCTGCTGCCGATGGGGGTGTCCTGGTGGGTGTTCGCCCAGTACCACCGGGAACACGCCGCCCACCAGGCCACCATCCGCGCGCTCGTCCAGGCCGTCGACATCAAGGACGGATACACCCGCGGGCACAGCGAGCGGGTCGGACAGGCCTCGATGATGATCGCGCGGGAACTGGGCATGGACGACTCCCGCGTGGAAGTGCTGCGCTTCGCCGGGATCCTGCACGACGTGGGGAAGTTGGGCGTTCCCACGCGCCTGCTGCGCAAGGACGGGCCGCTCACCCCCGAGGAGCGGCGGGTGATCGAACTGCATCCCGAGTACGGGCACGAGATCGTGCGGGGTATCGGCTTTCTCGGGGAGGCCCGTGCGGCCGTCCTGCACCACCATGAACGGCTGGACGGCAGCGGGTACCCGTACGGGCTGCTGGGCAGCCAGATCCCGGAGTCCGCGAGGGTGGTCGCCGTGGCCGACGCCTTCGACGCGATGACGTCCACCCGGTCCTACCGGCGGGCCCGGCCGGTGCCGGCCGCTCTGGCGGAGCTGGAGCGGTGTGCGGGGGCGCAGTTCGATCCGCGCATGGTGGCCGCGCTGATGCTGGCCCTCGGCAAGTACGGCTGGCGGCCCGCCGTGACCGCGGACGAGCCCGCAGACCTCGTGCCGCCGCCCGCGCCGGTCCCGAGCCGGCCGGGAGTACGCCGATGACGCCGCGCCGAAACCCCCTGCCCCTCACCCTCATCCACACCTCCGCCGCCCTCCTCGCCACCACCTCCCTCGCCGTCACCCTCTGGACCGGCCTCGAAGAGCGCGGAGTCGCCCTCGCCTTCGGAGTGCTCGTCGCCGTGGGGGAGTTGAGCCGGTGGAGCGGGACGACCGGGCTCGGGCTCCGGGAGACCGCCCCGCTCGGCGCCGCCGGCGCCCTCTCCTACGCACTGCTCGGCGCCGATGCCGGACAGCCCACCCACCACGGCGCCTTCCAGGTCGTCACCGTGGTCGTGGCCGCCTCCCTCGTCGGCTGCGTGCCGCACATCGCGCGCGGCCGGAGCCGCACCCCCGACCACCTGGCGCGCCGCGTACTGACCGTCGGCTTCGCCGCCGTCTGCTTCCAACCCCTGTACAACCAGGGGGTGTTCGGGCACTGGGGCGGCCCCGCCTACGCCCTGCTGCTGCTCGCGCTCCTCTCTCTCACCGCCCTCTGCGACGCCGTGCTCGCCGCCGCGCTCGCCCACTCCCGCACCCGCTGGCCCTTCGGCCCGCTGCTCCGCGACGAGCTGCGCGGCATGCTCGGCATCGGGTCCGCCGTCTGCGCGACCGGCGCGGTGATGGCGCTCGCGGTCGCCGTCGTGGGGCTGTGGGCGCTGCCCGTCTTCTCCGTGCCGCTCCTGCTGACCCAGCTGTCCTTCCGGCGGTACGCGGCCGTGCGGGACACCTACCGGCAGACCATCACCTCCCTCGCCCGCTCCACCGAGATCGCCGGGTACACCCCGGCCGGGCACGCCCGCCGGGTCGCCGCGCTCTGTCAGGCGGTCGGGCGGGACATGGGACTGTCCGAGCCCGACCTCACCGTCCTGGAGTACGCAGCCCTGATGCACGACATCGGCCAGCTCAGCCTCGTCGACCCGGTACCGGCCGGCGCCACCGCCGTACTCCCCGTGGCCGAGCAGCGGCGGATAGCACTGCTCGGCGGCGCCGTCGTACGGCAGACCGGGGTGAGCCCGCAGGTGGCGGCCGTCGTGGAGCGGCAGGCCGACCCGTGCCGGGAGCAGCCGGTCTCCGCGCGGATCGTCCGGGCCGTCAACGCGTACGAGGAGAAAACCCGGGCAGGAGGCCCCGGCGGGCCCCTCCAGGCGTTGGAGGAGCTGCGCCTCGGGACCGCCGGGGACTACGCTCCCGAGGTCGTGGAAGCGCTGGCCCGGGTGCTCTCCCGGGGCTGTCTGACCTTGCCCTTGGCTGGGTAACCCATGGGTAATGAGCGCCCTCCCAGCCGTACGTGGTTGGATGCGAAGAAGTGGGTGTCCGGGGGCAGAGCCAGCCCAACGAACGGAACTGGCAGGCGGGAATCGTGAGGATCTTCGGCAAGGGACGGCACCGGCCCTCCGCCTCTTGGCGGCAGGCCACGGACCGCGCGTTCACGCTGATCGGCGACGGTCGCTACGAGGACGCGGGCGCGCTGCTGACACGTGCCGCCGATCTGGAACCCTGGCTGTCCGAGTCCTGGTTCAACCTCGCCCTGCTGCACAAGTTCCGGCACGACTGGGAGCAGGCCAGGGCGGCCGGGCTCCGCGCCGTAGCGCTGCTGGAGCGGGAGGCCGGCGCACCCGACTGGTGGAACGTGGGCATCGCGGCCACCGCCCTCCAGGACTGGCCGCTGGCCCGGCGGGCCTGGCAGGCGTACGGGCTGCGGGTGCCGGGCGGGGTCACCGCGGCGGGCGAACCGGCGGGCATGGACCTCGGCAGCGCGGCCGTACGGCTGTCTCCCGAGGGGGAGGCCGAGGTGGTGTGGGGGCGGCGGCTGGATCCGGCGCGGATCGAGGTGCTGTCCATTCCGCTTCCCTCGTCCGGGCGGCGCTGGGGCGAGGTCGTCCTGCACGACGGAGTGCCGCACGGTGAGCGGACCACTGCCGCCGGGCACTCCTACCCCGTGTTCGACGAGATCGAGCTGTGGGCGCCGTCGCCCGTGCCGACGTGGGTGGTGCTGCTGGAGGCTGCCGCGGAGGCGGACCGGGACGCGTTGGAGCAGTTGGCTGCCGATGCGGGGTTCGCGGCGGAGGACTGGTCGTCTTCGGTGCGGTTGCTGTGCCGGATGTGTTCGGAGTCCCGGATGCCGTCGGACGAGGGTGACGGGGAACATCTTGATCCGCACGATCACAGTGAGCCCGGGCATCCTGGGCCGCTGGGGCATCGGACCGATGGGCAGTTGTGGGTGCCGGAGCGGGAGTGCGGGTTGGCTGCGCCGGCTTCGCTGGTTCGGGGGTTGTTGGACGGGTGGGTCGCCGACAGCCCTGACTCTCGGGACTGGCGGGATTTGGAAGAGGTCTGCTGAGGCCGGTGGGTCGCTGCGGGTCCGCTGTGGCTGGTCGCGCCCACGCGGAGCCGCATATATGTACAGCCCCGCGCGCCCAAAAGCATCCACGTACCCTGTAGCTGCAACATCTCCCCCCCGTTTTACCTAGGAAGGCTTACGTCCGTCATGGCGCAGCAGGACACCGATCAGCAGCACGTGGGCGTGCTTCCCGTGGACGGCGAGGGGTTTGTCGTCGACACCGAGGGGACCGAGGAGCGTGAGGCGGCCTGGCGGGAGCGGGGGACCTCGCGGGCGATCACGGTCGTCGGGAATCCGGTGCTGCACAAGGAGTGCGCGGACGTCACCGAGTTCGGTGCGGAGCTGGAGACGCTGGTGGCGGACATGTTCGCCTCGCAGCGCACCGCCGAGGGCGTCGGCCTCGCCGCCAACCAGATCGGCGTCGGGCTGAAGGTCTTCGTCTACGACTGCCAGGACGACGAGGGCAAGCGGCACGTCGGTGTCGTCTGCAATCCGAAGCCGGTCGATCTGCCCGCCGACAAGCGGCATCTGGACGAGAGCAACGAGGGCTGTCTGTCCGTGCCGACCGCGTACGCGCCGCTCGCGCGGCCCGACTACGCCGAGGTGACCGGGCAGGACGAGCGGGGCAACCCGATCAAGGTCCGCGGCACCGGCTACTTCGCTCGGTGTTTGCAGCACGAGACCGACCACCTCTACGGGTACCTCTACATCGACCGGCTCTCCAAGCGCGACCGCAAGGACGCACTGCGGCAGATGGCCGAGAACGAGCCCCGCTACCCCGTGGTCGCCAACGACTGAGTCCCAGGGACGATCACAACCCCCTTACGTACGGCGTCTGTTCAGGTGCAACTCCCTGACCAGGCGCCGATCGCATGTCCGTCGCACATTCGATCGTCTTCGCTCTCGTAGTGATCCAGAACCAGTCACACAAGGATGGATTCTCGGCACTTGGGGGTAGTGAAGGGAGCAAATCCGTTCCCAGAACGGTCAGTTGTGGTGCTGAATGGGAAGTGCGGGGATACGCAACGGCGCACGCCCGGCACAGCGGGAGGGGCGTGTGCAACTGGCGGCTGAGAGGGGTTTGTTCGTGCCTGCTTTCTCGCACAGCACCACAACGGCATCGACGGTGATCGCCGTTCCACCATCGCTCTCTCTTCCGGTGATCGAGGCGGCGTTTCCCCGGCGACTGCACCCGTATTGGCCGAGGCTCCAGGAGAAGACACGCGTCTGGCTGCTGGAAAAACGTCTGATGCCGGCGGACAAGGTACGTGAATATGCCGACGGTCTTTGCTACACGGACTTGATGGCCGGGTACTACTTGGGCGCACCGGACGAGGTGCTCCAGGCGATAGCGGACTACAGCGCATGGTTCTTCGTCTGGGACGACCGCCATGACCGGGACCTCGTGTACGGCCGGCCCGACGCCTGGCGGCGGCTGCGGTTCCGCTTGCACGCCGCACTGGACTCGCCACGCCACCACCTGCTTCACCCGGATCCCCTGGTCGCCGGGTTCGCAGACTGCATGATGCGGATCTACTCGTTCCTCCCCGTCACCTGGAACGCGCGGTTCGCCCGGCACTTCCACGCCGTGATCGAGGCCTACGACCGGGAATTCCGCAACCGCTCCGAAGGGACCATTCCCACGGTAGAGGAATACCTCGCACTGCGCCGGCTCACCTTCGCGCACTGGATCTGGACGGATCTGCTGGAGACCAGTGCGGGGTGCGAACTCCCGGACAGCATAAGGAAACACCCGGCATATCGGCGGGCGGCACTGCTCAGTCAGGAATTCGCCGCCTGGTACAACGACCTCTGCTCCCTGCCGAAGGAAATAGCGGGCGACGAGGTCCACAATCTCGGAATCAGTCTCATCAAACACGAGGGACTGACCCTTGAGGACGCGGTCGCCGAAGTGAGGCGTCGGGTCGAGGAATGCATTTCTGATTTCCTCGTCGCGGAACAGGAGACCTTACGTCTTGCCGACCGGCTCGACGACGGAACCGTACGGGGAATGGAACTGGGCGCCGCCGTACGGTCCTGTCTCGGCAATATGCGGAACTGGTTCAGTTCCGTCTACTGGTTCCACCACGAGTCCGGCCGCTACATGGTCGACAGCTGGGACGACCGGTCCACACCCCCGTACGTCAACAACGAAGCGGCAGGTGAGAAATGACCGTCGAGTCTGTGAAGCCCGCTCCATCCGAGGTACCGGAACTGCTTGAGCCGCCCGTGGCGGGCGGCGGAGTCCCGCTTCTCGGCCACGGCTGGAAGCTGGTCCGCGACCCGCTGGCCTTCATGGCCCAACTCCGCGACCACGGCGACGTCGTACGACTCCGCCTCGGCCCCAAGACGGTGTACGCCGTCACCGCGCCGGCCCTCACCGGGGCCGTCGCGCTGAGCCCCGACTACATCATCGCGGGCCCGCTGTGGGAGTCCCTGGAGGGACTGCTCGGCAAGGAGGGGGTGGCCACCGCCAACGGGCCCACCCACCGGCGCCAACGGCGCATCATCCAGCCCGCGTTCCGGCTCGACGCGATACCCGGCTACGGGCCGGTCATAGAGGAGGAGGTGCACGCGCTCACCGAGCGCTGGCAGCACGGCGGGACGATCGACTGCACCTCCGAGGCCTTCCGGGTCGCCGTGCGGATCGCGGCCCGCTGTCTGCTGCGCGGCGACTTCATGGACGAGCGCGCCGAGCGGCTGTGCGCCGCCCTCGCCACGGTCTTCCGGGGCATGTACCGGCGGATGGTGGTCCCGGCCGGACCGCTCTACCGGCTGCCCCTTCCGGCCAACCGCGAATTCGACCGGGCGCTGGCCGATTTGCATCTCCTCGTCGACGAGATCGTCGCCGAACGCCGGGCATCCGGTCAAAAGCCGGACGATTTGCTGACGGCGCTGCTGGAGGCGACCGACGAGAATGGCGAGCCGATCGGGGAACAGGAGATCCACGACCAGGTCGTCGCGATCCTCACCCCCGGAAGTGAAACCGTGGCATCCACGATCATGTCGCTGCTCCAAGTCCTGACCGAACACCCGGAACACACCGACAAGGTATGCGCAGAAGTTGAATCCGTGACGGGCGGACGCCCGGTGGCATTCGACGACGTTCGCGCGCTCACCCACACGAACAATGTCCTCGTCGAGACGTTGCGCCTGTGGCCCGCCGTATGGGTATTGACGCGGCGGGCGGTCGCGGACACCGAACTGGGCGGCTATCGGATTCCGGCCGGGGCCGACATCATCTACAGTCCCTACGCGATCCAGCGCGACCCGCGTTCGTATGCGCGCAACGAGGAGTTCGACCCCGACCGCTGGCTTCCGGAACGGTCCAAGGACGTACCGAAGTTCGCCATGAGCCCGTTCAGCGTGGGCAACCGGAAGTGTCCCAGCGACCACTTCTCGATGGCCCTGCTGAGCCTGTTCACGGCGGCGGTGGCGGCGAAGTACCGCTTCGAGCTGGTGTCCGGCTCCTACGACACCACTCGCGTCGGCATCACCCTCCATCCGCACCGGCTGATGCTCAGGCCGATCCCCAGGTGAGGCGACAGGCGTGCGTTCAGGCGGCTTCCGGGCCCCTGAACGTGCGTCGGTAGGCGTTCGGGGTGGTGCCCAGGGCGCGGACGAACTGGTGGCGCAGGGCGGGCGCGGTGCCGAAGCCGGTGCGCCAGGCGATCTCGTCCATCGTCTCGTCCGTCCCCTCCAGCAACTGCTGGGCCAGCAGCACCCGTTGCCGCAGGATCCAGCGGTAGGGCGTGGTCCCGGTCTCCTGCTGGAAGCGGCGGGCGAAAGTGCGCGGCGACATGTGGGCGCGGGCGGCGAGCTGTTCGACGGTGACCTCCTGGTCGAGGTTCTCCGCCATCCACACCAGCACCTCGCCCACCGTGTCGCACTGCGAGCGCGGCAGCGGCCGCTCGATGTACTGGGCCTGACCCCCGTCGCGGTGCGGCGGTACGACCATCCGCCGGGCGATGGTGTTGGCGACCTCGGGACCCTGCTCCTTGCGCACGATGTGCAGACAGGCGTCGATACCGGCCGCGGTGCCCGCCGAGGTGATCACCGGGTCCGCGTCGACGTACAGCACGTCCGGCTCCACGACGATCTTCGGATACCGCCGGGCCAGCAGCTCGGCGTGATGCCAGTGCACCGCGCACCGCCGCCCGTCCAGCAGCCCGGCGGCGGCCAGCACGAACACACCCGAGCAGACGCTGAGCACCCGGGCGCCCCGGTCCACCGCCCGCCGCAGCGCGTCGAGCAGCTCCTCCGGGTACTCCCGCGCCGCATAGGCCGCACCGGCCGGTACGGCGATCAGGTCCGCGCACTCCAGTCGCTCAAGACCGTGCTGGACTGCCAGCGAGAAGCCCGCGTGGGTGGCGAGCGTCAGCCCCTCGGCCGAGGCGACCGCGAAGTCGTAGACCGGCAGGCCCTCGTCGCTGCGGTCGAGGCCGAACACCTCGCAGACGACGCCGAGTTCGAAGGGGTGGACTCCGTCGAGCAGGACCACGGCCACGTTTTTCAGCATGCTGCCAGTGTGCGCCGGAAGTGGCAGTAAATCGAGGGTGTACGGCAGTTCTGCCACTCACGGTAAGGAGTGTAAGCCGTGACACTGGTGTCTATGAACGCAGCCATGGACAACCTCATCGCCCTACTGACCGTCCTCGGCATCCTCGTCGCCGTGGCCTTCCCGTCGCTGCTCGGCATCGCGCACGACCGGCGCATCGACCGTCAGATCCGGACCGCTCACCGGATCATGACTTCGTCACCACGACGGTGACCGACCACTCCTGAATGCCCTTGCAGGAGATCTTGTGCGGGGCGGTCGCACACAGCGGCCGGGACGACGTGAGCTTCACGGTCCCGGCCGAGACCGCCTTGAACGCGTTGCTCGCGTCGCCGGGCCGGATCAGGATCCCGCTGTTGGTGGCCTCCAGGCCGGTGCCGGCGGTCTTGACCTGGGCCCACGGCCGCGATGCCGTCCCGTCCAGCAGGATCCGGACCGTGCTGCCGGTCGTCAGACAGAACGTGCCGTTGTCGTCGGCGGCGGCGAGGGTCTCCTTCGCAGTGCAGGCCGACCTGCTCTTGCTCGGTGTGGGGGACGAGGACGGCGACACGCTGTCGCTGCCCGTGTCGGACTTCGTGCCGCCGCAGCCCGTGAGGGCGAGTGCCAGGGTGGCGACGGCGAGGGACGGAGCGAGGATGGATCGACGCATGGAGGGCCTCCTTGCCCCTTTGACGTGTCACGGACGCATCCGGATCCGCCGCGAGAAGTGAAGTATTCGTGGACATGACACTCGCGGACATCGCATGCGAGCACATGACAGAGCCCCGGCCGCTGCGAGACGGCCGGGGCTCAGCTCATGAGGAGGTCAGCCGGTGGTGACGGCGGTGTCGTCGACTACGAAGCTGGTCTGGAGGGAGGAGTCCTCGACTCCGCTGAACTTCAGGGTCACGGTGGTGCCGGCGAAGGCCGACAGGCTGAAGGACTTCGCGACGTATCCGCTCGCCGCGTTGAGGTTGGAGTAGGTGGCCAGGGTGGTCGATCCGGCGGTGACCGTCAGCTTGTCGTAAGCCGTGCTGGTGCTGGTCTCCGCCGTGTCGACGTGCAGGTAGAAGGTGAAGGTCGTGGCGGTGCAGCCGGACGGGATCGTCACCGACTGGGACAGGGTGTCGGTGTGGGTCGAGCCGTAGCCGTCGAGCCACGCGTAGTACGAGCCCGCGTGCGCGGCCTCACTGCTGGAGTTGGTGATGACCCCGCTGCTCGCGGTCCAGGTCGTGCTGCCCGACTCGAAGCCCGCGTTGCCCAGGAGCTGGGACGAGGTGCAGGAGCCGCCGCCGGAGGTGCTGACCGTCCAGGTGAAGGAGGCCGAACCGGAGGCGCCGGTGGAGTCGGTCGCGGTCACCGTCACGGCGTAGGTGCCGGCGGTGGACGCGGTGCCGGAGATCAGACCGGTCGAGCTGCTGATCGACAGGCCGGTCGGCAGCCCGCTCGCGCTGTAGGTGAGGGTCGCGCCCGCGCTGTCCGAGGCCGAGATCTGCAGGCTGGCCGTGGAACCGGTCGCGGTGGACTGGCTGCCCGGGTTGGTGACGGTCACCGTGTTGCCGGTCGTGGTGCCGGCGGTGAAGGCGGCGGTGCCGTCGGGGGTGCCCCAGCCGGTCGGGCCGTCGTAGCCGGTGCCCGCGGTGCAGAAGTACGAGGTCGAGCAGGAGCCGTTGTTGCCGCTCGTCACGTCGTACAGGTTGCTGGTGTTGGAGTAGGGGTACTTCGCCGGGTAGTCGCTGGAGCCCGGGGTGCCGGCCAGCGCGTAGACGCCCGCGATGATCGGGGACGAGGCGCTGGTGCCGCCGTAGACCGCCCAGCCCGAGCCGCCGTAGGTGTCGTAGACGGCCACGCCGGTGGCGGGGTCGGCGACGGCGGAGACGTCGGCCTCCATGCGCTTGGTGCAGCCCGTGTCGGTCTGCCAGCTCGGCTTCGCGTCGTACGCCGAGCAGCCGGAGCCGGTGCCCTCGGTGCTGCTGGTCTTCCAGACGGACTCGGTCCAGCCGCGGGTGTTGGAGGAGGTGGAGAGAGCCGTGCCGCCGACTGCGGTCACGTACTGGGACGTTGCCGGGTACTCGGCACCGTAGGCGGAGTCACCGGAGGAGACGGTGATCGCGACACCCGGGTGCTTGAAGTACGAGGTGTCCTCGCTGGTCTGCGAGGAGGACTCGGAGCCGCCCCAGCTGTTGGAGACGAACTTCGCGCCCAGGGCGACGGCCTCGTTCTCGGCGGTGCCGAGGTCCGAGTCGGTCGCGGAACTGGCCTCGACCAGGATGATGTTGCAGTTCGGGCAGACCGCGCTGACCATGTCGATGTCGAGCGCTTCCTCGCCCGCCCAGCCGGTGTCGTTGGTCGGCAGCGAGGTGGTCGAGCCGGTCTGGCTGACCTGCTTGAAGCAGCCGCTGGCCACGGTGCAGGCCGACAGGCCGAAGTTGGAGCGGTAAGTGGCCAGGTCCGAGGCCGCGTTGGGGTCGTTGTACGCGTCGACCACGGCGACCGTCATGCCGGAACCGCCGGTGGAAGGCAGGGCGTACGCGCTGTGCAGGTTGGCCGGGCTCAGCCCGGAGACCGCGGCTGCGGCGTCCGCGTGCACGGCGGAGGCCAGTTTCTGCTTGATGTCGGTGCGGCGCTGGGCGAAACAGGCCGCCGAACCGGGGGCCGCGGTCGCGCACAGGTGCTCGGTCGGTACCTTCTGGCCGGCCTTGCCGGTCGAGTGGACGGCCTGGGCCGCGGGGGCGGTCAGGGCCTTGGCGTTCTGGGTGACCTTGGAGACCTGGGCGGACTGGACGACTGCCTGGGCTGCGGGCCGCGCGTCGGCGGGGGAGGCCGCCGCGAGCCCGAAGACGCTGAGGGTGAGGGCGGGTATGGCGGCGGTCAGTAGTCTTCGCAGGCTTCGTCTGGGCTTCTCACGCATGGGGGTACTGCCTCCGTCGAGTCGATTGGAGTGGGGTTCCTCGGCGTGGTGGCAGGCCTGTGACGCGCGTAGCGGCGGCGTTGAACGTCGTCATGGGCATGACACTTGGGGCGTCCTGTGATGCCGTTGTGCATGACATGGACAGGACGGGCAGAACGTAGCCGGACCGACGAGACCGCGAACAGACGCACCCCATGAACTTTGCCGCTCCATAGAAACTCCATGGACGGCCCATGGAAGCTCCATGGGCCGTCCGCGAAGTAAGAGGCAGATAAAGGGCGTCGGGGTCGGGGGCTAGAAGCAACGCCGTTCAGTTAGGCGTGGATGTTGTTCGTCAATGCTGGTGAACGAGGCAGCGGAGCTGCTGTAGAAGAGGTCTGTCCTCCAAGACATCCT
>NZ_JBFAJD010000056.1:31418-43120 GCF_040655035.1 Streptomyces sp. NPDC050549 | reverse complement strand
ACCGGCCAGAGCCAGGACACCGGCGACCACCACGGCCACCGGGCACTCAGACCTGCCCACACCCACACTGACCTGCTGCTATTTACGCGTCAGAGTGGGGCTGGTGGCAGGATGCGCGGGTGATCGTTTCGTTGCTGTACCGCACCGCTCGCACCTTGCTGTCCTTCCCGGGGGTTCTGCTGCGCCGTGATACCGCGAAGGATGCCGAGTTGCTGGTGCTGTGGCACGAGAACACGGTGCTGCGCCGTCAGCTCAGGGGCCCGGTGCGCTACGAGCGGGCCGACCGGTTCTGGCTGACGACGCTGTCCTCGCTGATCCAGCGCCGCCGTTGGGCGGATGTCTTCTCGGTCGCGCCGGGGACGCTGCTGATGTGGCACCGCAGGCTGATCGTGAAGAAGTGGGACTGCTCCGCCCGACGTGGCTGTACCGGTCGACCGCCGACCGCGGCCGCACTCAAAAAACTGGTGCTGCGGCCGGCGGGCGAGAATCCGCGGTGGGGCCACCGCCGAATCCAGGGGGAGCCGGCACGTCTGGGGCATCCGATCGGACCGTCCACGGTCCGGGAGATTCTGCACGCCGCCGGCTCGGCCCGACCCCGCGCGGGTCCGGCCCGAGCCGGCGGGAGTTCCTCACCGCCCAGGCTGAAGGGATCATTGCTGGCGACCTCTTCCCCGTGGACGCGGTGGTGGGTACGCGCCTCTGTGCGATGGCGTTCCTTGAGCACGGCACCCGGAGGCTGCACGTCACTGGTGTCACCAGGCACCCGACCGGCGAGTGGGCCACTCAGCAGGCTCGCACCTTCGCGACGGACGTGGGGACCGGTGTGGAGTCGCTCCGCTTCGTCCTGCGTGACCGCGATACCAAGTACACCGCGTCCTTCGATGCGGTCTTCGAGGCCGAGGACGTGGACGTCCTGCTGAGCGGCCCGCGAGTGCCCCGGATGAACGCGCACTGCGAACGGGTGATCGGCACTGTCCTCCGTGAGGTGTTGGATCAGGTCCTGGTGCTCAACGAGGCTCACGCGCGGCGGGTTCTGGCCGAATATCAAGACCACTGCAACGGCCACCGGCCTCATCGGGCCCGGGGCCAGAGGCCACCCGGGGCTGCCGGGCAGCCCGCCCCAGTCCCACGACCTCGACGGCCGAAGGCTCCTACGCACCCGAGTCCTCGGCGGCACCATCAAGGAGTACAGATACGCCGTATGCCCTACGGCGATGACTTTCCGAGCCCTACAGGGAAGGTGGCAAGCAGCTGATCAAGAATCTGCCCCGTCTCGCAGTTGCGCAAGGCGGGTGAGGGCGCTGGGATTACCGGCGTCCGCTGCGATCCACGCGAGGCGGTCGGCTTGGCGTCTGTCTCCAGCCATTTCTCGCATGATCGCGACCCGTGCCATGGCGTGGGTGTCTCCTGCATCGGCTGCAAGCCGGGCCAGTTCCTCGGCTCCTTCATGGTCGCCTGCTGCTTCTCGCAGGTCGGCCAGGCGCATCAGAGCAGAAGTGCTCCCTCGTTGAGCAGCCTGATACGCGAGACGGGCTGCCTCTTCCTGATGCCCGGTGAGTTCACGCATCTCGGCGAGCCGGTTGAGAGCGCTGGTGTCGCCCGCGTCTGCTGATAGCCACGCCAGGTCCTCCGCTCCCTCTGGATCTCCGGATGCTTCCCTCAGGTCGGCCAGGCGGGCTGCCGCACTCGGGTTTCCATCCGCCGCAGCCTGTCGAGCCAGGCGCTCTGCCTCTTCCAGATCTCCTGCGTCCGCCATCATCTCAGCGAGGCGCGCTACTGCGGAAGGATTACCGGCTGCAGCGGCTTGCTGAACGAGTCTTTCGGCACCTTGTCGGTCACCAGCCGCGTAGCGGAGTGCAGCGATGCGGATCAGGGCGAAGCGGTGGCCGGCGTCGATGGCTTGGTGCGCGAGTTTCTCGGCTTCCTGGTGCGCGCCTGCTGCCTCGCGCATCTCAGCGAGCCGGACCAGAGCGAAGGACTGGCCGGCACGTGCGGCCCGCCGGGCGAGTTGTTCGGCTTCGTCTCGGTGTCCGGCCTTTTCTCGCTCAGCGGCGAGACGGGCAAGCGCGCTGGTGTTTCCTACACGTCCGGCACGTTGGTAAAGACGCTGAGCTTCGTAGCGGGCTGTCGGGCCGCCAGTCTCGCGGATGGCGGCGATCCGGACCAACGCCGTGGTATCGCCGGCTTTGGCGGCCAGTTGTCCCAGTCGTTCGGCCCCTTGAGTGGCTCCTTCGAGCTCTCTCCTCTCGGCCAGGCGGACGAGCGGCCCGGTGTCTCCTGCCGTCGCAGCTCGGAGGGCGAGCGCTTCGGCCTTTTTACGGGCACCGTAAGTTTCACAGATCTCGGCGAGTTGACTCAGTCCCCTGGTATCGCCCGCGTCGGCGGCCCGCTGCGCGAGGGCCTCGGCCTCTTCGGGGTGGCCGGCCCTGTGACGTATGAGGGACAGGCGTATGAGGGCAGTGATGCTGCCAAAATCGGCGGCCTGTTGAAGGAGCCGGTCGGCTTCCTTGTCAGCGCCGTTTGCCCGTCGGATTTCGGCGAGTCGTGCGATGGCGTCGGTGTTGCCCAAGTCGGCAGCCTGTTGGGCGAGTTGCTCGACCCAGTGGAAACGGTGGCGGATCCGGGCGGCCTCGGCAAGATTCATGAGGCTTTCGGCGGTGAGGTGGTCGTGTGCTGCCTGCCAGAACGATTCCGGAGGGCACCAACGCGCGCGGCTGCGTCGTCCGTGTTGTTCCAGGTAGTCGGCGAGCCGGTATGAAGACACGGTTGCGGTCTGCATCGGGGAGGACCTCTGTACGGGGCGAGGCCGGGTGCGCCGCAGGGGAGCAAGACGCCCGAGAACCGGTCGTGTGACGTCATCGAGGGCCTGATCTAGCCAGTTGTCGGTGAGATCGTCGTATTCATCGTCGTTGAGGTAGTCGTCAACAGCCTGTTCGAGAAAACTGACAGGCAGATGGAGGCCAGCTCCGAGACGTCGTGCGTCCATGGCGACTTCCAGCAGAGCGCGAACGGGTGGGTCGGCCGTCTCGTAGCGGCGCAGGAGTTCCGGTGCTCCGGCGAGGAACTGGGTGAGCCGACCGCTGTCTGTGTGCTGCAGCGCGTGGTCGAGCTGGCGGTCTCCGGCGGCGGCGAGGGCTCTGGCCTTGTTGATGGCGATGTGATCGAAGCGGTCCGGCAGGGTGATAAGTCGTCCGGCCAGTAGTACGCGAGCCTGGGGATGCGGGTCGGGTTCGCCATGCCGCGGCAGGGCCATGTAGTCGTCTTGGTATTCGGGCCACAAGGTTCCCAAAACCAGCACCGGGCTGGACGACACGTCGGTGAGCAGCCGGTGGACGGCGGCGGCGATCCGCTCGCCGCTCGTGTCACCGAGGTAGTGCTGAGCGTCGTTCAGCCAGACGACGGTCCGCGGCTCGACGCGGTGAAGATCAGCGAGTGCTGCTTCGGCCCGGATGGGATCGGAGGGATGCCACAGCCGCCAGCCCAGAGCAGCCAACGGCTGGATGGCCTCCCAGCAGGCACGCGTCTTACCCGTCGACGACGACCCCACCAGTACAGCCATCCCGCTGTGCCCGTCGACGGCCGCCTCGACGACGATGCTCAGGTGCTCGTCGTGCGGGCGGCGTACATAGGCAGGCATTCTCCCCGTCCGGCCCGGTCTGCTCCGGTCTCGGGCACCGCCGGGGCCGTAGCTCGGGGCTGGCGCCTCTACCGCGAAATGGATTTCGAGGTCATAGGGGTCCCACAGCGGGATCGGCCTGCCCAACACTCGGCTGTCGGCACTGACGGCGGAGCCGCGCCCGTAGGCCGTGTCAAGGAGTCCCAGCAGCACCGTCACGTCCAGACGTAGGGCGCGTCCCAGCGCTCCCACGGTGTCCGCAGAGGGTCCCGGAGCGCCGGGGCTCAGCGCCCGACTAACGGTTGTGCGCCCCAGTCCCGCCAAACGGGCGAGGTCGGTCTGGTTGATCCCCCGGGCTATCCGTCCCGTTTCAAGGCGAGACCGTAACTCGGCCAAGGCCGCTGCATCGCGCACCTCGTCGATCCCCACGCGGAGCCCCCTGGCCGTGCTCGATTGTTCACCCGTGTTCATCTTCGACCAGCGCACCATGATGAACACGCCAACCCCGAAAGTCAGTGACGCGACAGCATTCACACCGACCTGGAGGGGTGTTCAACCGTGTCCGACCATCACGCCGTAGTCCTTCTCACCTGCGCTCTCGTGACCATGACTGCGGTCCTCATCGCAGCGGCAGCTGGATATCTCGCCCGCCGCGACCACGCCTCGTATCCAACAGCCATAACCCGAGCGGCAATTGCCTTCACCGCCATCCTGACGCTGACTGCGGGACTGGTGACGGCCCTCGCCAACCTGACCCGCCGGTGACGGAACCCCTCCCCGGTGGGCAACCGCCGCTGACCCGACCCGATGGGCAGTGGATCGCCCGGGGCCGGTACACCTGGAACGGACGTTCAGTCAGGGCCTTCGGCAATGGGTGCGGTTCTTCTTGAGTGAGCCCGCCGGTCAAGCCGGGAGTTCCCTCGGCCTACGTACACCAGCCACGACTACGAACGCCGCCACCCGAACCTGCGCCGCTCGAAAAGTCGTCGGCGCAGGTGGCAGCGATGACGGTTCATCGGCTGGAAGCATGTCCGGGTGATCGTGTCCTTGCTGTACAAGGTGACCCGGAAGTTGCTCTCCCTGCCGTCGGCGCTGCTTCGCGGGGATGCAGCAAAGGACACGGAGCTTCTCGTGCTGCGGCACGAGAACGCGGTGCTGCGCCGACAGCTGGCCGGCCCGGTCCGCCACCAGCCAGCTGATCGATTCTGGTTCGCTGCCCTGTCCGGCCTGATACCTCGGCGTCGCCGGCGTGAGGTCTTCCCGGTCACCCCCGGCACCCTGCTCGGCGGGCACCGCAGGTTCATCGCGGCGAAGTGCGACTACAGCGCCCGCAGGCGCACCGGTCGGCCGCCGACGGCCGCGGCGCTCAAGAGCCTCGTACTGCGACTTGCCAGCGAGAATCCGAGATGGGGGCACCGGCGGATCCAGGGCGAGATCGCTCGGCTCGGGTACCGGATCGCAGCCTCGACGGTGTGGGAGATCCTCCACGCAGCGGGCATCGACCCCGCGCCGCGTCGCTCCGGCCCCACCTGGCGCGCGTTCCTCACCGCCCAGGCCGAAGGCATCATCGCGGCAGACTTCTTCCACATCGACACTGCGCTCGGCAGGCGGCTCCATGCGCTGGCCTTCCTCGGGCACGGCACCAGGAGCCTGCACATCACCGGCGTCACCAGCCACCCAACGCGGGAGTGGACGGTACAGCAAGCGCGGAATCTCGCCGCCGACCTCGGCATGCGCATGAAGTCCCTGAGGTTCCTCCTGCGCGACCGCGACGGCAAGTACGGCGACGCGTTCGACGCAGTCTTCGAGGCCGAGGAACTGGACGTGGTCAAGAGCGCACCGCGGGCTCCTCGGATGAACACACACTGCGAGCGTGTCATCGGCAGCATCCGCCGCGAGGTCCTCGACCACATCCTCATCCTGGGAGAGGCGCACGCCCGGCAGGTGCTCGCGGCCTACCGGAGGCACTACAACGAGCACCGGCCGCACCAGGCGCGCAACCAGTTACCACCCGAAGCCCAGCAACCTGTCACGATGAACATCAACGCCCCCAGACTGCTGCGCACCCAGATCCTCGGCGGCCTCATCAACGAATACAGTCACGCGGCTTGACGTGCGCCGACGACTTTTCGAGCGGCACAGGATCCGGGGCCCCGTGGTCGTTGGTGCTGGCCACTACGGGCACGCCTCCTTCTCCGCCCTCGATTCAATGAATCATCCAGTATGCCTGGCTTGAGTCACTTTGACAGAGAGGGACGCGCGTTCTACGTCGAGATCACCCCGTAGCCGCAGGCCGGAGATCGACTCCACCGTCAGGGGGCTTTTTGTGAGCGCTCTCATCACTCGACGGCCACCGTCGCCTGCCACGCCCCGGGGCGCATGCCTGTCGCGTTCTGGAAGAACACCGAGAAGTTGGACGCGTCAGGGAAGCCGAGAGTGCCGGCGCAGGCCGCCGCGGTGAGGCGGTCGTGCGCGAGGAGGCGTTTTGCTTCCAGGACGATCCGGTCGACGATGTACGCCTTCGCGGTGCGGCCAGTGGCCTGCTGCACCACTCGTGAGAGGGTGCGGGGCGCGTAGCCCAGAGTCCGGGCGTAGTACCCGGCGTCGTGATGTTGCCTGAAGCGTGCCTCGACGTTGGACCGGAACAGCCGGAACACCGGATGCGCTGAGCGTGCTCCGCCGTGCGGGGGCCGGAGCCGGGCGATCAGCGCGGAGAGGACGATCTCGGGCAGCTCCGTGGAGAGGTCCCCAGGCGGGGCCGACGCCTCAAGGAGGAGATGGTTCCGCGCGGCGTCGATGAACGGCCAGTCAGCGTCGGGGATTCTCCAGTGCGCAGCCAGGTCCGGGGACGCGACGAGTTCCCGGGTGGCGTGGGTGACCGGCGCGGTCGGCACGAACAGCACGACGTGCCCTGCCACGCCGGCGATGTCGTCCCATCTGTGCACCGCCCCGGGAGGGATCCATACCGCGGAACGCTCCCGCAGCGGGTGCCGGAGGAAGTCCACCGTGACGGATCCGGGCCCGGCATCGACGACGGCGAGGACGTGGAAGTCGGCACGTTGTGTCCCGCCGTCGTTCAGCTCGCGGAGGCGGTCGAACGTCATCGTTTCGACGGCGGCGGCCCGGCGCTCGACGGGCTGGTAGGTCATCTGCCGGATCACGGTCACGTGTCCAGTTTCCACCATCGAGCGACCGGTCACGCCGATGCCCGGGACCAGCGGGAGATATTCAATGAACACACAGGCCGAATCGCCTCGTAGCACAGATCGAGAGAGGCACGATGAACACCACGCAGAAACCGCTTCTACCCGTTTATGACCACAGGCAGGGGGCCGGGCCGACCCTCGTGTTCCTGCACTACTGGGGTGGTTCAGCCCGCACCTGGGACCTCGTCGTCGACCGCCTCGCGGGTCGCGACCTGCTCACTGTCGATTTCCGCGGGTGGAACCGCTCCAGCAACCTGACGGGGCCTTACACTCTCCGCCGGCTCGCCCAAGACACGCTCGCCGTGATCGCCGACTCAGGCATCACCGACTACGTCCTCGTAGGGCACTCCATGGGCGGCAAGGTCGCACAGCTCGTCGCGGCGACCCGGCCCGCCGGGCTCCGCGGGATCGTCCTCGTCGGTTCCGGCCCGGCGAAACCCGCCACGGCGGTCACCTCGGAGTACCGGGAAGCCCTGTCCCACGCCTATGACTCCGAGGAGTCCGTCGCCCGCGCACGGGACGACGTCCTGACCGCTACCGAACTGCCCGCTTCGATAAAGGCGCAGATCGTGGCCGACTCGCGTGCCGGAGCCGATGCCGCCCGCACGGAATGGCCGCTGCGCGGCATCGCGGAGGACGTCACCGAGCACACGCGCATGATCAGTGTTCCCTCCCTCGTCGTCGCCGGAGGCAACGACCGCGTCGAGCCGGCCGACGTGCTCGTCAACAACCTGGTGCCCTACCTTTCCGGAGCCGAGTTCGTGGTGATCCCCCACACGGGGCACCTGATCCCACTGGAAGCTCCCGCCGACCTCGTCGACGCCATCACGGCCTTCGCACCAGCAGCCTGACCATCTGGACGACCCAACGGCGGAGGCTGTCCCCGATCGTCCGCCGAAGGCCCAACCGCGTCGAAGCATGAGGTGGGGATCCGCCCGCGTTGACTCGCACCCACCGACACCGGCCGCGGTCGGCCCGGGCGACAGGCTCATCAGCTTCGCCAGCCGGCGGAGACACCTCGAAAGGCGGGGCAGTGCCGCCTATACATCAACCAGGAGTGGACATCATGACGAAGTTCAACGAGTTGCTGGAGCGCAACCACGAGTTCGCCGCGAACGTCGATCTTGCAAGGCTGGCCATGCCGCCCAGGGAAGCAATGCCTGACAGGCTGCTTCTCGTGCTGGCCTGTGTCGACCCGCGGGTCGAGCCGGCCGGCTTCCTCGGCATCGGAACCGGAGACGCGGGAGTGCTGCGCAACGCGGGCGGGCGCGTGGACGACCGGATCGCAGAGGACATTGCCTATCTCTCCATGCGCCTGGGTGTGCGGATGGATGTCGCCGTCATCCATCACACGCAGTGCGGGACCGGGAAGCTGTCCGAGCCGGCCTTCCGCCAGACCTTCGCTCACCACACCGGTCTGCACGAGGGCGACCTCGCCGACAAGGCGGTGACCGACCCGGCCGTAACCGTGCGCCAGGATGTCGCGAAACTGCTCGGACACCCGCTGCTGACCGACGACCTGCTCGCTTCGGTGTCCGGCCATGTGCTGCGGCTCGAAACCGGGCTGGTCGAGACGGTCGTCGAAGCGACCGCTCCGGTTCAGCCCCACCGGTGATACGACCGGTCCGGCCTTCGGTTCCGCGGAAGCCTCGGGAGCTGGAGGCCTTGTCGGGCGATGACCTGGTCAGATCTGGAGCGCGGTCGGCCAGGGCCGGTGCGCTGGACACGGATGCGTTCCAGATGGGGGCGTGCGCAGCTGCGGCGCGTTCGAAGAGCCCGAGCCGATTACGGAGGAGCCGCGTGCCAGCTTCACGTCCCCGACCTCGCGAATTCATGGTGCCCGGCGTCGTAGTGACAGTCGGTCACCTCATGAAGGACGGGTACTTTCGAACTGCGATGATTCAGCTTCTCTAGGACTGGATCACGTGCAGGGGAGGCACCCTTCCGGTGTCGAGGCGTACAGAGTGGGCCGATATCGTCGCCATAGTGGGGGCGGTGTGCGACGGTGACGACGGCCATATCCGCGACCCGCTGCGGGCGTTGGCGCAATATGCGGAGGGGGGCACGCTGTTCGCGTTGCGCGACGCGCTCACCTTGGACCTGGAGGCGGCACAGCTGGGTCAGCCGCTCGCCTGAGCTGCGGCCATCTGTTCGGCCCGGGCCCGGGTGGCGGCCAGCCAGTAGGAGTCGGTGCCGGTCTCGATGATATTGCCGCCGAACGGACGTTCTTCGACCCGTTGCCTCAGCACCCAGCCTTTTCCCTCCGGTCGCAGAATATTTCTGTTGCCGATGTAATCTGCGGGCGTTCGAAGCGGTGTGCCACCTGGCCGCCGCCGTCGCGTCACTGGGGAGGGTCTGTGGGCGGGCGCGCTACGCGCACCAGGACGGAGAAGGGGGAGGCGGGGTGGCCGGCGGTGCTGGTACGGGAACGTCCTCGTCCACCTGCCATACGCGACCATCCCGACGCGTGGCGGCTTGCGGTCGCCACGGTGTGCTTCGGCGCGTTCATGGGGCAGCTCGACGCGAGCATCGTCACGCTGACCTACCACAGCCTGCGCGTGCAGTTCGGCGCTCCGCTGGCCGGCGTGGAGTGGGTGTCGCTGGCGTACCTGCTCACGCTGGTGGCGCTGTTGGTGCCGGTCGGGCGGCTGGCCGACGCCCGCGGGCGCAAGCTGTTCTACCTCTACGGGTTCGTGGTCTTCACCGCCGCCTCGGCGGCCTGCGGGCTGGCTCCGTCGCTGGGCGCCCTGATCGCGTTCCGAGTGGTGCAGGCGGCCGGGGCGGCGATGCTCCAGGCGAACAGTGTGGCGCTGGTGGCCACCAGTGCGCCCGCGGAGAAGATGCGGACGGCGCTGGGGGTGCAGGCCGCGGCCCAGGCGCTGGGGCTGGCGATCGGGCCCACCGTGGGCGCGGCGTTGGTGGCCACGGTGGGCTGGCGGTGGGTGTTCGGCATCAACGTGCCGATCGGTGTGGTCGCGGTGGTGGCCGGGCATTTCCTGCTGCCGCGCACCCGCAGCCGCAATCCGGTGCCCGCGTTCGACTGGTGGGGGCTGGCGTGGCTGGCGACCGCGACGACGTCGCTGCTGCTGGCTGTGTCGGCGGTGTCCGGGCTGCCTCTCGCGCCCTGGGTGGTGGCGGGGTTGTTCGCGACGGCGGTGACGGCGGGCGTGGCTTTCGTCCTGCGGCAGCGCCGGGCGCGGGTGCCTCTGCTGGATCTGGGACTGCTGCGCCTTCCCGCAGTCTCGCCCGGGCTGGCGGGCGCGCTGAGCGGCTACCTGACGCTCTTCGGGCCGCTGGTCCTGGTGCCGATCGTGCTGGTGCGGGCGGGCTGCTCGGAGCTGCTGACCGGTGTGGTGGTCAGTGCACTGCCGGCCGGATTCGCTCTGGCCGCCACCGGCGCGGAACGGGTGCTGCCGCGCTCGGCGACCGATCGTGGCAGATGCCTGCTCGGTGCGGTCGTTGCTGGTGGTGCGCTGGCGTGCATGCTGGTGGTGCCCATAGAGGCCGGGTGGACGGCGCTGCTGTTGGCGCTGCTCGGCGTGGGGCTCGGTGTGTTCACGCCTGCTAACAACACGCTGATCATGCGCGCGTTCCCGGTGGCCGCGTCCGGCACCGGTGGGGGCCTGGTGAACATGACCAGAGGACTGGGCACGGCTCTGGGTGTCGCGCTGGTCACCCTGGCCTTGCATCTCGCTCCGGCCGGGAGCGTGGCGCCGGCCGCCCGTCGCGGCGTGACGGTGCTGCTGGCCGCGGCCGGTGTGATGCTGCTGGCGGCCTGGCTCAGCCCGCGGCGGACGGCCTCGGGCGGCGGCATGGTGACGGAGTAGCGCCGTTCGACGGCGGGGGCGGAAGGGTCCGCGACCGCCGGAGAGCCGCGAGGTGCGGCAGGGAGGCAGGGCCCGCGCAGGACGGCGAGGGCCGACCGGCATGCCGTCGCTATCGCCGCGAGCCTTGCGGTGGCGGCACCGGCCAGACCGCGGGCCGGGACGCTCCGTCGGCCGGCCTGCGAGCGGCACTGTCCGGGTGTCCGGGTCGCCTCGGGCCCGTCGGCGGGGCTTTGACTCGGCATGGGCCGCGCCTTCCGGGCTTCCCCTCCCCCGTCCGCTCCGCTGGCGGACGTCCCGGCGACTGAGGAGACCCCGCGATCAGGACCGGGTGCCAGTCTCTGCCGCGGTAGGCAGGCGATGACTTTCTCGCCCCCGGCGAGGAGCAAGCACCTTGGGTGTCGCCGGGACGTCGCCGGGCACCTCGTCCACGGCCGAGTCTGTGTTGGACCCTGCGTCCGTCGCCGCCGGGTTCCGCCCTGAGGACGCAGCCGTAGTCGAGGCCGGGTCGGCCACTGCCGGTCGGCATGCGCGCCGGCGGCGGGGCAGCATGTCGACGAGTCGCAGCGCGGGCTTGGTGAGGACGAGCCCGAGGCCCATCACCAGGACACCGACGGCGGCATCCATCAGGTAGTGGTTGGCGGTGCCCAATACCACCAGGACCGTCACTACCGGGTAGGTCGCTCCGAGAGCGCGCACCGACCAGTGCCGTCCGAGGCGGAAGAGCATGAGTCCCCACCACAGCGACCAGCCGACGTGCAGGCTCGGCATGGCCGCGTACTGGTTGGTGAGATGCCCCAGGCCGCGGGGTGCGCTCGCGTCGGCGCCCCACCAGCCGTAGGAGCCGTACTGCGCCATGGTGTCGATGAAGCCGTAGCCGCCGGTCAGCAGCCGGGGTGGGGTGGTAGGCAGCATGGTGAAGCCGACCAGACCGATCAGGGTGGAGATCATCAGCCAGGTGCGGGCGGTGGGGGGGGGGGGGGGGCGGGCCGCGAGACCGCAAGACCCACAAGACCTCCACCGGGGCCGCCAAAAGATCAAGCGCGGGGTGGCCGA
>NZ_JBFAJD010000056.1:0-31408 GCF_040655035.1 Streptomyces sp. NPDC050549 | reverse complement strand
CGCCTCTGCGGAGGGGGGGGTTTATCATCCGGGGGGGGGGGGTGGAGTGGTTGTGGCTTCGTCGGCCGACGAAGCCACAGCCAGACCAGGACGGCGGGCGTCACCAGATAGTGCAGTGAGGCGTACGCGAAGTCGGCGGGCACCCCCAGGAAGGCGTGGTGCGCGAAAAGCTGGTTGAACCAGCGCTCCGGGTCCAGGTGCAGCAGTTGCTCGTCGTGCAGGATGTCGGCGCCGTGGCCGATGGCGTTGCCCACCTCGCCTCTGACCAGCAGACGCGCGCGCCCCGGAATACACGGTGTAGACGGCGTCTATGAGCGGCAGTTCGGACCACCAGCGAAGCCGGCCGCGGTAAGCCGCGGCACGTAGCGCGGTGGTGTTGATCGTCATGCGGGCGTGTCTCCTGATTCTCCGAAGGCAGCGGGGCGGCGGTCATGGAGTGGGCGCACTTGTCGCGGCTGCACCGGCAGGGATATGAGCACCAAACACATAGCTGTCAGAACATGTTGACTGCCGAATATATCGGTAACCGAAGAGATTCGGTGCTGGCACCCCGCCCGTTCGTATTCGTCACCCCTTCGTTTCGCTTTCCGCTCCTACATCCACCGCCGTCTGCACGCGGCAGGCTCACAGATCCGGCGCGGGAGAGTCGTCGCCCTCGGCATGGGCCATGTCGTGCGACTCGGGCCCGGCACGCCGACCCTGGCCAAGATGGCCGAGGATGACGCACCGGACGGCACAGCCGCTCACCCAGTGCTGCAGGGGTGGGAAGTCCGTGGGGCGCGCCTGCGGGAGTGGTGTAGCCATACGGACCACGTCGCCGCGCTCAGAGCCGTGACTCCCCCGGGCTGCCATGGCCTGTGAAGAGCCGCGGCACATCGGCCGAGACGGCCCCGCCTCCCCCGCGTACCGGCGCGGCCGGCAGTTCGCACACCACTCCGGCCGCCACCAGACCCACAGCCGCGAAGGGGACCAGCCGCCAGCCCCCGTGCTCGCCCCAGCCGAGACCGACGACCAGTCCGGCTGCCGCCAGAGCCCCCACCAAGACCAGCACGCCGTCCCCCAGCCAGGTCCACCACTGCCGTCTTCTCATATCGGCAATTCTTCCCGCGCCACAAGAAGGGGGTGGTCAAGAATGAACCTCGATGTCCGGATGCCCGAGAGGGCGGGCACATCCGACGGCCGGTGCCAAGCGAGGGCGTACGTCGGTTTGCTCATTCGGCCCTGTAGCGCAAGTTGATCATCATCGTGCCGTCGAGCCCCAACACCCACTGAAACTCGACAGATCTCCGGTACGCACGCGGGCACGGCCACCGATCCGCTGAGTCCTTCCACACCACGCCCTCACCGGCGCGGCTGTCCTCGGATACGGTCACCCGCGTGGCGCCAGAGCGGCCGCCCCACCGGATGTCCACGCCTGAGGCTTCCACGGATCTCAGGCGTCCTGGGGCTGGTACAGGCCGAAGGCTGAACCCTGGTCGTCCCGGCACAGCCGGAACCATCCCCGGGCAGTCACGGACGCCGGCTCCTCTTCCTCCCAGAACGGGTAGTCGTCGACGGTGCCACCCAGTTCGAGGACCTGGTGCACGGCCGCATCCAGATCGTCCACGCAGAAGAAGAGATACGGGGAGGCGCCGGCGTCCGCGCCATGCACTCCGCCCGGCACTCCGCGGGTGCTGATCGTGAAGCCGACACCTGCCGGCGCCGGCTGAAAGGTCCAGCCGAACAGCGCCCCATAAAAGGTACGGGCTCGCTCGGGGTCCTGAACACCGAGCTCAAAGAAGGCCGGTTCACCTGCCATGACGCCCCTCCTGCCGTTCCACGGTAGCCGCGAGTAGCAGTCACCCTACCTATGTGAGCGGTTTCATAGCGGCTTCGCGCGGGGCGGTCCGGACGGACCGCGCCGAGCAACTCACGTCGGCCGCTCCCCGCGGCGACGCCCACCGGCACGGAGGGGAACTGCGAGGCATCGGTGGCCACGGCGGTGTTCTGCATCGGCGATGGTCATGGCCGGTGTTCGGCCAGAGGGCGCCGCCAGTTCGATTGTGCTGCGTACGCGTTCACTCTGGCCCTGTACGCCTTGATCCCGGTGGTGGCTCGTGCAACGGGGTGAATGGCTCAAGGTCCCGATGGGCTCCGACAGTCGCTCCCTCAATTTCTCCATCATGTAGGAGATTCGGCTGGTGATGCCCGCCGCGATGGGGCGTGGCCTCGTTCTGCGCACGGCACCGCCGGGGCCCGAGCTCTCCAGCCGACCGACTGACCGCGCACGGATTCCTGGTCGACCGGCACGACCTCCTCTTGCTGCCCGCGCGGTCCGGCACGCTGACGTCGGTGTTGTCGGTACGGCTGCGCAAGCCCGGTCGCCGCAGTTCCTGCTTACCGCGCTGACGTGGGATCGCCGACAGGCCGCGTTGAACGACAGACCGGCTCCCCCGCTGACGGTTGCCGGGCATGTCGTGCCGGACGGTCCCGGTCGGACCGCCTTACGGATGCCGGCCGGGGCCGCTGAAGCTGGGAGTAGGCGTGGGTGTGGGCGTGGGTGAGGTGCTTTGGGTGGCGCCGCCGGTGGTGCCACCGAGCAGCCCGCCGTCGCCGGTGCCGCCGGTGATGGTGCCCGAGGTGTCCGTGGGCGTCGGGCTCGGGCAGTCCTTCTTCGGGTGGCACGTTCCGGCGGAGGGGCTCGGCGTGACCGGTGCTGTCGGGGTGCTCGCGGTGGGAGAGGGAGTGGGCGAGGGGGCGCCGTATTCGTCGGTGCTCTGGCCCAGTTGGGGTGCGGGCGGGAACTGCTGGACGGGCTGTCCCTGGAGGGCGGCGGTCATGTAGCCGGTCCACACCTCGGTGGGCATGTCGGCGCCGAAGACCTTGGCGTAGCCGCCGACGCCCTGCATCGACTGCAGGCCCGCGTTCTTCGGGTCCTCCTTGAACATGGCGACGGATGTGACCAGCTGCGGGGTGTAGCCGATGAACCAGGCGGACTTGTAGTCGTCGGTGGTGCCGGTCTTGCCGGCCACAGGGCGGCCCAGCGCCTGGGCGTTGGTGCCCGTTCCGTGCTTGACGACGTCCTGCAGGACGTCGGTGACGGTGTCGGCGGTCGAGGCGGGCATGGCCGTGGTGCCCTTGGG
Source organism: Streptomyces sp. NPDC050549 (assembly GCF_040655035.1). NCBI lineage: Bacteria > Bacillati > Actinomycetota > Actinomycetes > Kitasatosporales > Streptomycetaceae > Streptomyces > Streptomyces sp. NPDC050549. Next base: position 28,286 of record NZ_JBFAJD010000056.1, on the reverse strand, counting down.
CTTGTCGAAGCCGGGGAACGGTTGGCCGTCGGCGATGACCTTGGTCACCGAGTAGGGCTCGTGCTGGACGCCGCCGGCGTCGAAGGTGGCGTAGGCGTCGGCCATGCGGATCGCCGAGGGGGTGGAGGTGCCGATGTAGAAGCCGGGGGTGTCGTACTGCAGGCTCTTGCGCAGCAGGCCCGCCCTGAGGGCCTCGTTCTCCACGTTGTCGTAGCCGACGTACTCGCCGAGCTGGACGTAGGGGGTGTTGACCGACTGCTCCATGGCCTTGCGCAGTGTGATGTAACCCCATTTCGTGGGGACGTCGTTGCGCTGGTGAAGGAGTCCCGTGGGGTCGCCCGGGTCCGGCACCTGTTGGCCCTGCTGGTTCTTGATGGTGATGCCGTCGTCACCGTTGAACTTGGAGTCGGGCGTGATCGGTGAGGCCGGCTGGCCCGGGGAGAGCACGGCTCCGTGGTCGAGGGCGGCGGCCAGATCGACGGGCTTGAAGGTCGAGCCGACCGGCACACCGGTGGCGTCGGCGTTGTCGGTCCAGTGGCCCTTGTTCCAGCCCGCTCCGCCGTACAGGGCCACGACCGCGCCGGTCGACGGGTCGATCGACGCCGCGCCGACCTGGACGTTCTTGTCGGCCGAGCGGTGCTTGGGATCGAGGTGCTTCATCGCCATCGCAGCCACCGACGCCGACAGCGCGTTCACCTTCTTCTTGTCGAAAGTGGTGTAGATCTGATAGCCACCGCGGCCGAACTGCTGCTCGGTGATCGACGAGTGGGCCTCGACGTACTTCTTCGCGGCGTCCACCAGATAACCGGTCTGCCCCGACATCCCCGCCGACGCCGTGTACGGCTTGGGCGTGGGGAACCCTGCGGCCAGGTACTGCTGTTCCTGGGCGTCGGTGATCTTGTGGATCTTGGCCATGCGCTCCAGGACGTACGTCCAGCGCGCCTTGGCCTGGGTCTTGGCCTGCGGGTCGGTGTCGGCGTGCATCAGCAGGCTCGGCTCGTTGACCGTGGCGGCGATGAACGCGCCCTGGCTGACGGTCAGCTGGGAGGCGTGCTCGTGGTAGTAAGCGCGGGCTGCGGCTTCGATGCCGTAGGCGTCCCGCCCGTAGTAGCAGCTGTTGAGATAGCCCTGAAGGATCTGCTGTTTGGACAGCTGGCTGCCGATCTTCAGGGAGATCATGATCTCCCTCAGCTTGCGGGTGACCGACTGGTTCTGGCTGAGGTAGGTGTTCTTCACGAACTGCTGGGTGATCGTCGACCCGGACTGCACCTCCCCGCCCGTGGCCATGTGGTAGACGGCACGGAGCATGCCCTGCGTGTCGACGCCGGGGTCGGTGTAGAAGGTGGCGTTCTCCGCGGCGAGGAAGTCCCACTGCGCCAGTTTCGGCACCTGGGCGAGGTCGACGTTCTGCCGGTTGGTCTGCCCCTGGGTGGCCATCACCGAGCCGTCGGACCAGTAGTAGGTGTTGCTCTGCTGCTGGGTGCTGGGGTTCGCGCTCGGGATGGTCGTGGTGGCGTAGGCGTACCCGAACAGGCCCAGCACGCCGCCGGAGAACAGCAGGAAGGTGCCGAGCAGCTGCTTCCACGAGGGCAGCCAACGCCGAAGGCCACGCTTGTCCGCCCGCGGGTAATCGATGAGGCGGCCCCGGCTGGAACGTGCCGCACTCGCACGCCGCGTGGCCGCCCGGCCGGAGTGCCCGGCACCTGCAGGACGCGTGTCCGCAGCGCGGCGGCCCCGCCCACCCCCGGCCCGGGCAGCCCTGCGCGCCTCGGCACGGCCGCCGTACGGCACACCCTCCGAGCCGGACGGCGCGGTCCTCCCCGACGATCGGCGCCGGTGTTCACTCATACTCGCCACTCCTCAGCCAGGCACACGCCCGCCCGCCGTTCCGAAACCGACCGCCCCGCCGTGATACACAAAGGGCCTGGCCTGGGGCCCACTGACGCTCCCGGCGATTACTACAAGTTGTAAGAGTAATTCGTGCTCGTCATGCGTCGGCAACCGCCTCTGGTCAAAGCCCCACGGCGCACAGGTCCCGGTGTGGTGCGCGCAGGGGACGGACGGAATGCCCGCTCATGGCGCACGCCGACAGCGGCGAGCAGACCGACCGCAGGGCAAGCGGGGGCTGGAGGCTGAGGTCATTTCCGTCCTGTGGAGTGCCGGGGAGCCGATGACCACGGGTGCCGCCCGGATTGCCGCCGCGCCGGGGCCCACTGGTCGTGGCCAGCTTGTTGTGGGCACCCATTGCCTGCAGCGGGCGCGACCGGCGTTCCGGCCGGGCAGGTGATCAGGGACGGGGGCAGGAGCGCCCGTCAGCCGCACCTGCCTTCGCAGTCAGTGCCGTCAATCACCGTCGTCGGCGCCCAGAGTGTCATTGCGGGTGCGGCGCCTCGGGACCAAGTCCGGGGGCAGGCAACAGCTGTGCGTTGGCGCAGCCCCGTCGAGCTGGGTGAGAAACCAGGGCAGGCCGGTGTGCCGACGGCTGGGGGTTTGTCGTCGGCGAGGGCGGCGGAGTTGTTGGCCGAGGAGGGACCGAACACGGTGCAGGAGCGAGAGGTGGGCTTGGCGGCGCGGGTTGTGGGGAAGCTGTGGGTGCCGGTGCCGGTGCCGCGGATGCTGGAGGCCACTGTGGCTTTGGAGTTGGTCCTGGGCAAGTGGCTGGATGCTGGGATTGTGGCGGCCGTGCTGGTGCTGAACACCGCTCTGGGGCTGGCGCAGGAGGGGCGGGCGCAGGCGGCGGTGGCGCTGCTGCGCAAGCGGCTGGCGGTCGACGCCCAGGTGTGCCGGGACGGGGCGTGGGCGTTGCAGCCCGCGGCGGCGCTGGTGCCCGGCGATCTGGCGTATGTGCGGGTCGGTGATCCGGTGCCCGCTGACCTGCGGCTGGAGCAGGGAGCGGTGCTGGTCGATCAGTCCACGCTGACCGGCAAGTCGGCGCCGGTGGGGCGGGGAGCCGGGGAAGCCCTGTATTCGGGGGGCGACAGTGGTGCGCGGCGAGGCCACCGGGCAGGTCACCGCCACCGGCGCCCGGACCTACTTCGGGCGCACCGCGAAGCTGGTCGGCACCTCCCGGGCGGCCGGTCATCTGGCCGGGGTGGTGCTGCGCCTGGTGCGGGTGTTCATCGCGGTCGGCCTGGTGCTGGCCGCCGTCGGCAGCGCCCACCTGGCAGCCTCGCCATGAGGGGTCCGACATTCCGGCGATCTCGCGTCGGTCGTGGTTCCGGACGCTGCTCACGCCGGGCCCTTGCGGGCCATGTAGCTCGAACCGGACAGCGTCCCAGGCGGGCGTGAGCCGATGCCGCAGTTTCCGCCCGCTGGCGGTGAGTGGTGGTGGGGCGGGGATGCTGCCGCTCCTGGGTCGGCAGCACCCCGCCGGGCTCATCCGGTGAAGTAGCCGGCCAGGTCCGCAATCAGGTCGACGTTCCCGGCATGGTTGTAAAAGTTGATCTTGCCGTTGGTGATGGGGACGACGACGAGGTTGGGGATGGTCTTGCCTGCCGTGAAGTTGAGGTTGGAGCCGGGATTCGGCCTGGAGACTCCGTTGGGATAGACCGTGACGTAACTGGTGGTGGTCGGGTTGACCGCGGTGACGTTGAGCACGACGGCCGTGGCGTTCACCGGCACGCCGTTGTGGCCGCCGACGGTCAGGGTGACGGTGGCGTCGGCCCCGACGGTCCCCTGGCGGACGCCGGTGCCGTTGCGGGTGTCCATGACCCGGACCGGTCCCGCGTTGTGCTCGACGGAGCCGGTGGCGCTGAAGTAGCCGGTGATGTCGGCGATCAGGTCGACGCTCCCGGCGTTGTTGTAGAAGTCGACCTTGCCGTTGGTGACGGGGACGACGACGAGGTTGGGGAACGTCTCGTTGGCCCAGAAGTTGAGGTTGGAGGCGCTCGTCCGGGTGGTTCCGTCGGGGTAGACGGTGACGTAACTGCTCTTTGTCGCTCTCGTAGCCGTCACGTTCATCACCACCGCGGTGACGCCGCTGGTGGGCAGCCCTGCCTTGCCGGCGACCTGGAGGGTGACAGTGCCGCCGGGGCCGACCTTGGCCTGGGGGACGCCCGTGCCGTTGCGGGTGTCCATGAGCCGCGTCGGGGTGATGCTGGTGAGCTTGGAACCGCTTCCGTCACTGGTGTAGTAGCCGGTGATGTCGGCGATCAGGTCCACGCTTCCGGCGCGGTTGTAGAAGTTGACCTTGCCGTTGGTGACGGGCACCGTCACCAGGTTCGGAAACGTCTTGCCCGCAGGGAAGTTGAGGTTGGACGCGCTGGTGCGGGTGGTTCCGTTGGGGTAGACCGTGACGTAACTGCTGGTCGTCGCGTTTGTCGCCGTCACGTTCATGATGACGCCGGTAACGCCGCTGGTGGGCACTCCGACCTTGCCGGTGACCTGGAGGGTGACCGTGCTGTCGGGGCCGACCTTGGCCCTGGTCACGCCGGTGCCGTTGCGGGTGTCCATGATCCGTGTGGGGGTGACGGGCTTGAACGTGCCGGTCGGCGGGACCACCGGGTCGGTCAGTGTTACGTCGCTCGCCTTCACGTAGGCGATGCGGTGGTTGTAGCGGATCGGGTAGTAGGTCGTGTTCCCCGAGACCAGCACACAGTCCGGACTGCCCGAGCAGTTGATGTCCTCGGCGTAGTAGAAGTCGCCGTTCACCGCCGACAGCGCGGTGTAGGACTGCCCCGGCTGGATGGTCGCGTGGTCCAGCGGGGTCAGCTGCTGGTTCGGATCGGAGGCCAGGGTGCTCAGGTCGGAGGGATAGGCCGAGGTCTCCGGGTAGGCACGGCCGTACACCGCAACGGCCGACGCCCCGGCCGGGGTGATCAGGTGCTGCGCCGTGCCGGTGTTCGCCATGGTGTAGGCGCCGCCGGGATTGTAGAACCACGCCTCCTGGCCGTCGTACCAGATGGCCGTCCAGTCGTCCTGCACCGAGGCGACCACGAAGGTCTGGCCGAAGGCTGCCTTGTCCGTCCAGTCCCAGCCCAGGGTGGTTCCGGTGGGCTTGCCGTCCGCCGTGAACTTCGGGTCCGTGATCAGCGCCGCCGTGGAAGACGGGCTGGTGCGCAGATAGACGAAGTTGGCGGGGTTGGCGGGACAGGTGGTGGTGGACGAACCGCACCCGGTGAGGGTCGGCTCGTAACTGCTGCTCCAGGACGGGGTGATGGTGACCTCGCCGCCGGCCACGGGCATGCCGTCGCCGTTGGGGGAGGCGCCCAGCAGCGACAGGTAGTGGCTCCAGTTCCACCATGGTCCGGGGTCCCAGTGCATGCCCTCGTAGTACGCGCTGAGGGGGCCGGGGACGTCGTCGTGGCCGATGATGTGCTCGCGGTCGAGCGGGATGCCGAACTGCTGGGCGAGGTAGCCGACCAGCGCCACAGAGGACTGGTACTCCTGCTCGGTGTACCAGCTGCCGTAGTCCAGCGCGTAGCCCTCGTGCTCGATGCCGATCGAGTGGTCGTTGACGTACTTGTTGCCGGCGTGCCAGGCGATGTCCTTGGTCGGCACCATCTGGGTGACCGAGCCGTCGGCGCCGATCACGTAGTGGGCGCTGGCGTACGTCGACGGCTGCTGAAACGAGCTGATCGCGGAGGCCGCGGTGCTCTCGGTGTCGTGGATGACGATGGTGTTGATCGCGTCACCGTCCGAGGGGCGGTTCGCGAGGTCGTAATTGCCGTAGTCGCTCTGGTCGCTGCTGCTGTTGAGCGCGTACGCGGCGGGAGTAAACGTGCAGGCCAGAGTGGAGGGGCATTCCGGTGCCGGGATGGTCGTGCCGGAGGTCGTGAAGGACGCCTGGCGGATCGCGGGTTTCAGGTCGGGACTCACCGCGACCGGTCTGTGCACCGTCACCGAGGGGTCGGCGGGCAGCGTCACCTCCTGGTTGTCTGTGGTGACCCGGTGGGCACCGACGCGGACGGTCGCGAACACGCGGTCGGCGAACTGCTCGGCGACCTGGGAGCGGGCGGACTGACTGAGGCGGGCTACCGCCGGGTACCACCGCCCGGGATCGGACGGCAGGGAGTCGGCCGACGCGCGCTCGTAGGAGGCGAGCAGTGCGGCGGCACCGCGTATGTTCTGCCGCATCGAGGTGCGCAGCGACTCCTGGGACGCCTTGACCATCGAGGCAGCGGTGTCGAGGGTGCGCATCGCCGGGGTGACCCGCTGCGACGGGGACGTCTCGCTCGGCGTGGACGTGCCGGCCTTGGCGGAGTGGTGGCGCAGCGCCCTGGGGTCGTCGCCGTACCCGTGCGTCGCCGATTCGCTGTCCCGCCCCGGCTTCAGGTCGGCCGCACTGACCGAGGTAAGACCCATGACGTTGTAGTTGCCGGTGACCGAGGGCCGGCCGTCGTGCGACTCCCACAGTGTCATCTGGTAGGAGACGGCCATCAGCACCCTGGCCGGCACATGGAACTCTGCGGCGGCCGACGTGAAATCCGCCTGGAGCGTGTGCGCGGGGCGCCCGCTGGGCGCGGAAGTGGCGCTCTTGTCCCCGCCCGCTCCCAGGGCCGTCGTTGCGACCACCCCTGCCACGAGTCCTCCGATGGCGAGCCCGCTCGCCACGCCGAGCCACAGCTTCTTCCGAGATCTTCGATGTTTCGAAAGCAAGAAAATACCTCAATCGGGTCAATAAAAGACGTCAACACACAAAGAGGGCAGACCGACGGGGTGGATCCGCTGGAGTGGTGCCAGGTGTCACATCTGTGGATCGGGCAACCATGGGAAGCGTTTTCGGCCCTCGTTTGTACTGCGCCAACAGGCGGGTGAACATCACGCCAACGGCGAATGGAGCCAATCGTCGAGGCGTGGGCCGCCACCCGTCAGCGCGTCGCCGCCAACCCCGCAGCGAACCGCGGCACGTCCGCCCGGCGCTGCACTGGAAACGTCACCTTGAGGTCCTTCTCCTGGCCCGCCACCGACAGCTGCGTGATGTTCCGCAGCCCCAGGAACGCCTTCCTCAAGCTGCCCGCCGGAGGATGGCCGGGGCAGGTTCAGCATCACCTTGCCCGGTCTGCCACCCCGGTCGCCGTCGAAGAGGAGCAGGCGCTGGTCGGTCATGACGATGTACAGCGGGCGAGGCGTGACCGTGGCCATGACCGTGCCCGCACTGACGACACCGACCGCCTCCGCCGTGAGCGCCTGCTTGCGTACGGAGACCGAGCCGACGCCCGCCAGGGAGGTGAACTCCACCTGCTCGCCCTGGAGCAGCAAGGGGGCTGCGGTTTCCAGCAGTTGGCGGGTGCGGCGGGAATTGAGGGCCCTGAGGGCTCCGAGGGCGTGAAGAGGGCAGGCGGAGAGAGCGGCCCACGGCCACAGGCGGGCAGAAGGTGCGCAAAACACGGACATCAGGTGAGCAACAGGTGTCCGAACAGTGGGGCAACAGTCAAGCCGTACCCCTGCTTTGGCCAGTCCCGAGCCGCGTATCGCCCGGCGGCCCCACTGTCACCGTCCTCACTTAGGATCCGCCGCATGTCGCACCCTTCATCCCTGCCGCCTCCCAATTTCGAGCTCGCTTCGGCCTTCCCCGAGGCCGCCTGGCTGCGGCAGGCCGCCGCTGTGTCGGACTGGGCGGCGATCCGGAAGTATGTCGACGGCCTGCCGTACGGGACGGACTGCAGCTTCGCCGTCCGTGTACTTTCCGAGGTGGACGGGATCGAGGAGTGGCTGCGTCCCCTCGTCGATGCCGCTCGCGACGACGTACTCGCCCTTACCGAGCTTGGCGCCCGCGAGGTGCGCATCGGCTGGAAGATTCGGACATCGGCGTACGCCAAGGATGTCAAACGGGAGCAGTGCGCCGGGCTGCACGCGCACCTGCGGCAGACCGAACAGCTGCTGATCCAGGCGACCCGACGTGCCAGTCAAGGGATCCGCCGCCCTCAGAATATTTGCTGCGCCTTGGGTGAATCTTGTGATGAGTGAGGGGAATGGTTTTCCGATCATGGTGGCGCTTTCGGTTACAGTGCGGTGCCTCGACGGCGCCGTGTGACGCACCAGTGTCTGGCCGCCGCGCCGTCTCGGGGGCTCAGTGTTTCCAGCGGACGTACGGCTTCGCCGTCGGATGGTGCCTTACGCCGCTCCGGTACGCCGTGCGCGGGCAGGCGCAGGCATGATTAAGGGGTGGGGATGGCCGGGCATCGGCAGTCCAGGAGGCGCAGGTACATCACGTGGGCGGTTGCCGGCACGGCCGTCGTCGCAGGGGCCGGGATCGCGGCGCAGACCTCTATGGCGGCCACGGCGTGGCCCGCCCAGAGGACGTACGCCGGCCACGCCTTCGACACCTGCACCGCGCCCTCGCTGAACGCGATGAAGGCATGGAAGGGCGGCCTCTACGGCGCCGCCGCCGTCTACGTCGGCGGCAGGAACCGCGGCTGCGGCCAGCCCAACCTCACCGCCTCCTGGGTGAAGTCGGTCAACTCCCTGGGCTGGAAGCTCATCCCGATCTACGTCGGCGCGCAGCCGCCCTGTCAGAAGAGCTCCAACCCGGAGAAGTTGACCGCCTCCAACGCGGCCTCCCTCGGCGCGACGGACGCGACGGACGCGGTGGCCAAGGCGGCCGCACTTCACATGAAGGCCGGCAGCCCGATCTACCTCGACATGGAGCCGTACGACATCACGAACACTTCGTGCAACAACGCCGTGCTGACGTACGTGCGCTCCTTCGACAAGATCCTTCGCGCCAAGACGTACCGGGCCGGCTTCTACGGCTTCACCAGCTCCAGTGCCAAGGCCATCGCCACGGCGAAGGACAAGACGAACCTGCCGGGCAACCTCTGGTACGCGCTGTGGGACAAGAAGTACACGACCACCTCGGACTGGCCGTGGGGTGCGAAGCAGTTCACCGACCACAGCCGCGGACACCAGTACATCGTCAACAGCAAGGAGGCGCGCGGCGGTTACACGATCACCGTGGACCGCGACGCGTGGGACGGACCGGTCGCCATCATCGGCTGAACCCGTGCGGCAGGGGAACGGGACGCACGGACGAGAAGACGAGAAAGGGGCGGGAGATGAAGGTGGTCGCCATGTCGGCACTGCGCCGGGTCGTGGTGCGGACCGGGTTCACGGTGCTGCCCGTGGTCAGCCTGGGGCTGCTGTGCAACGTACCCTCCCTGGTGCTCGCCCTGCGCCGGCGCTCCCGCGCCGACTGGTGGGCTTTCGCCGGGTTCAGCGCGGTCCTGGTGGCCTGGATCACCGATCTGGGGCTGACCTCGGATGACACCCACGGCGTACTGTTCACATTGGACATGCTGCTGATCCTGCTGTCCATGATGGGGGCCTCGGTGCATGCGTGGATGGTGTGGCCCCGGCGGGTGGGCTGACGGCGCTGACGGCGGAGCGTACAGGCGTAGGGCAGGACGCAAGGCTCGAAAGCAGGCAGGCAAGTGGCCAAACAGGTGAGACAGGTGTCGCAGGCGCGCGTCGGCCGGCCGGAGCGGTCCGGGCGGCTCGCCGTCGTGGGACGCGCCGCCGTCACGTGGTTGCGCTCGCTCCGCGGGCGCACCATCGCGCTGGCGGCGGTCACGGTCGCCGTTGTCGCAGCGGTGGCCGTCACCGGCGTACTCCTTTTCTCCCAGGACGCCGGCCGACCCCCGATCCCCGACACCCGGGCCCGCCGCTACACCGAGGTCGACGCTTGTCTGCTCACCGGCGAGAAGGGCATCACCGGCGGGACCGCCGCCGCGGTCTGGCAGGGCATGCAGGATGCCTCCCTGAAGACCCACGCGCGGGTCAGCTACGCGCAGGTGACCGGCGAGCAGAGCACCGGCAACGCGCGCCCCTTCCTCAACGGTCTGCTCCAGCGCTCCTGCGACGTCGTCCTCGCCGTCGGCAGGCCCGAGGTCACTGCCGCGGCCCAGACCGCGTCCACGTACAAAAGGGTGGGTTTCGTGCTCGTGGGCGACGGCAAGGCGGCCGGCTCCAATGTGACCGCCGTCTCCGCCGGTGACGGGGTGCGGGCCGACGTCGCGGACGCCGTCGAGGGGGCGGTGGCCGGGCGGGGCTGAGTGCCGTTCCGCCCGGGGCGGCCAGGCGCATACCGACGGACTGCGCCGCCGTCGGCCGCGGCCCGGTGACAGGTGGCATCTCGACGAGGGCTTCGTCAGCGACAGCACCTGTGTCGTGCGGTCGACCAGGACGGAGGACGTGCTGGACATCCTGGTCCGGTCCAAGCGGGACACCAAGGCCGCAAAGCGCTTCATGGCCAAACTGATGAAGCAAGCAGTGCCGGGTACCAAGGGTGCTGGTCAACGACAGACTCCGCTCCTGCAGCGCCGCTCACCGGGAGCTGATGCCCTCGGTGGAACACCGCGCTCACAAAGGATCGAACAACCGGGCCGAGAACTCCCCCCAGCCAACGAGGCAGCGGGAACGGGTGATGAAGGGCTTCCGCAGTGCTGGCGCCGCCCAGTGGTTCCTGCCCGCGTTCAGCAGCATTTCATCCCACTTTCGTATCCGGCGACAATCTCCGTACCGCCGCCGAACACCGCTTCGCGATGACCATCCGTTTCACCGTCCAGGACCTCGTCACCGACGGGCATCGGCCTGTCCGCTGCAACCTGAACCAGGACCGCAACCACACCCCAGCACGCCAGGAAGCTCCATCGACCGGCCACCCCGCCGTCTACGTGACAACGCCCCGCCGACGCCTCTTCCTGCGCCTCTGCCTCCACGGTGATGCCGGTGAGTTCGCGGGCCCAGGCGTGGAAGTCCGCACCGCGATAACCCTGGTCCGCCCACACGTATTGCAGACGCGGGAAGGCATCGGCAGCCCGGGAGAACGGCACCACGGCGCCATCGTGGTCGCCGACGCTGGCTGGGCTCACACAGGTGACCAGGACGGTGCCTCGGGTGTCGACGAGCAGGTGACATTTGATGCCGCCGATCTCCTAGCCGCCGTCAAAGCCACGCGAGCCACCGCGCTCACTGGCCCGAACACTCTGGCTTTCCACGATGGCGGCACTGGGAATGGGGTCACGGCCGAGCTGCACCTGCTCGCGTTCGCGCAGGGCCGTCAACATCCCTTCCCACACGCCTATTTGCTGCCATCGCCGCCAGTAGTGGTAGACCGTCACGGTGGCAGGTCGTGCGGCACCAGCCTCCAGGCACAGCCGACCCGCAACCAGTACGCCAACGCGTTGAGGATCTCCCGCCGCGTGTGTTTCGCCGGTCGACACCGGGCCTGACCGCCGGAGCCAACAGACGCAGGATCTCCCACTCCGGATCGGACAGATCCGTCGAGTAACGGATACGCAGCCCGCACACCCCAGCCTCCGAAGGTGCACCAGCACCCCGCTACCAGGCAACTTCCCGCTGACAGGCTTTTCAGGCGACCCCTAACGGCTTCGCGTAACGGCTGCATCGATTTCGTAAGGAATTAATAAAGACCAAAACGGACAGTCACGACAAGTCTGGGCTGGTTCATCGGGAAGTGGTCAAGATCGACCCAAGGGTCTCCCCTCGATTCTGTCCATAGCGTGTTCACAACAGGCAGGATCTCCTCGTTTTCGTTACCTCTCCTGCCTGTTGGAGTCACTCCCGTGCGCTTCCGGCCCTTTCGTCGTGTCCGCTCCGCCCGCCGCACCCAGCGCCGGCGTCGCTGTGCCGCGATCCTCGCCCTGATCGGACTGGCGCTGATGTTGACGACCCAGCAGGCCGCGGCGCAGGGCAGGGAGCTGGGAGCCGTCGAGCTGCCCAGCTTCAGCCTGAAGTCGCTGGCGTCCTGGTTCGAGGACCCGCACTGGGGCAAGCTGCCGCATCAGCAGTCCGGCACGGCCGCCGGCAAGAAGCACCACGTCTCCGCCGAAGCCACCGCGGCCCACCGTGGCAAGGGCCAGAAGCCGGGCAAGGGCCGCGGCGAGCTGGCCGCCTACCACGCGCACAACGCCAAGGTGACGCGCGGCCGCAGCCAGGGCGGCAGGTTCAACCCCAAGACCAGCAAGCGCAGCGCCACCAAGTCCTCGCGCACCGAGACCGTCTACAACAACGTCGACGGCAGCACCACCCGGGAGTTGTTCACCAGACCCGTGAACTACCAGGTCGGCAAGGACAGATGGGCGCCCATCGACGTGGACGTGCGGGCCGGCCCGGACGGCCGCTGGTACGAGAAGGCCAACTCCGTCTCCGTCGACTTCGCCCCCAAGGCCACCGACTCCGCCCTCGCGTCCCTCGCCGACGGCAAGGGCCACCGCATCGCCTACGCCCTGCAGGGCGCCGCCCCCGTCAAGGGCACCGCCGACGGCTCCACCGTCACCTACCGCGACGTCCTCGGCGACACGGACCTCGCCCTCTCCCCCACGGCCACCGGAGTCAAGGAATCCGTCGTCCTGAACTCCGCCGACGCCGGCAACACCTGGACCTTCCCCCTCAGCCTCAAGGGCCTCACGCCCGTCCAGCACGCCAACGGCTGGACCGACCTGCGTGACGCCGCCGGCAAGACCGTGGAGCGCATCCCTCCGGCGTACGCGTACGACTCGAAGGTCGATCCGCGCTCCGGCGACCCGGCCACCACCCACGACGTCACCACCGAACTCGTCCACACCACCAGTGGCTACGCCCTGAAGATCACCCTGGACGAGGGCTGGCTGCACAGCGCGAAGCGCGTCTTCCCCGTCACCGTCGACCCCACCGTCGACGACGGCTGGACCACCACCTACGTCGAGTCGGGCTACGACCCGCAGGACCGCTCCTACGAGCAGACCATCAAGGTCGGCTCCTACGACTCCGGCACCCACAAGGCGATCGGCTTCTCGAACCACTGGGACACCGCCTGGGACGCCAGCGGCGCCACCGTCACCGAGTCCCACCTCGACATCTTCGACACCTGGGCTTCCACCTGCACCGCCGAGCGCTTCGACGTCGCCCTGGTCACCGCGGCGTGGACCCCGGAGGGTGTCACCACCTACCCGGGCCCCTCCAAGGGCTCCTCCATCGGCAACGTCACCCCGAGCGTGCCCAACGCCTGCGCCAACACCGCCGCCGACCGCACCGTCGGCGACTGGGTCCAGGTCCCGCTGTCCACGTCCGCCATCCAAGGCTGGTTCAGCGGTACCACCGCCGACTACGGCCTCGCGGTGTACGCCTCGACGAGCGACGCCCTGCACTGGAAGCAGTTCGGCTCCTTCAACGACCCCGCGGACGGCCCGCACATCCTGGTCACCTACACCGGCAACACCGCGCCGCAACTGTACGAGCAGTTCCCGGCCGACAACGCCGTGCAGTACACCACCACGCCCGAGCTGACCGCCTGGGCCGGCGGCGCCAACTCCACCAGCGGCTCGGCCAACCAGTACCTCTTCCGGGTCTACGACTCCAGCGGTACTAAGGTCGCCGACTCGGGCCTGCTGTCCACCGGCGACTGGACCGTGCCCGCGGGCGACCTGGCCTGGAACAAGAGCTACACCTGGACCGCGCAGGCGTACGACTCCACGACCGGCCTGTACTCCACCGCGACGCCGTACGCGATGTCCGTGGAGGTGCCGCAGACCGTCATCACCTCGGGGTTGTCGCAGAACAGCAGCGACCACGGCTTCGACGCGACCAGCCGCAACTACACGACGAGCGATACCGACGCGTCCATCTCGACCGTCGGCCCGTCCCTGGACGTCGAGCGCGACTACAACTCCCGCGACCCGCGCTGGACCGGCGCGTTCGGGACCGGCTGGTCGAGCATCTTCGACGCGAAGGCCACCGAGCACTACACCGCCTCGGGCGCGGTCTCCAGCGTCTTCGTCACCTACCCGGACGGCTCCGAGGTCGGCTACGGCAAGAACAACGACGGCACCTTCACGCCCGGCAACGGCCGCTTCGCCACCTTCAAGTCGGTCACCGGCGGCTACACGCTGACCGACAAGGACGACACCGTCTACACCTTCACCCAGTCCCTGGGCTCCGGCGGCTACGGCCTGACCTCGGTCACCGACGCCAACGGGCGCGCGGTGAACCTCACCTGGACCAGCGGCCACATCACCAAGATGACGTCCGCCGTCTCCGGCCGCTCCCTCAGCCTGACCTGGTCCACGCCCAGCGGCGCCTCGGCCGCGCACGTCGCCACCGTCACCACCGACCCCGTCACCCCCGGCAACTCGTCCACCGTCGAGACGTGGACCTACGGCTACACCGGTGACCGGCTCACCACTGTGTGCTCGCCGGTGTCGACCACCAAGTGCACCACCTACGGCTACACCAGCGGATCGCCCTACCAGACCGCCTCCCTCGACCTCGACCCGCACGCCTACTGGCCGCTGTCGGAGTCCTCCGGCACGACCGCCAAGGATGCCGTCGTCGCCAACGAGGGCACCACCGACGCCACCTACGAGAATGTCACCCTCGGCGCCACCGGCCCGCTGACCGGCTCCTCGGCCACGGCCGCCAACTTCAACGGCACCACCTCCGACATCGCGCTGCCGAAGAACCTCGGCAACGACACCGACTCCGGCGCGATATCCCTGTGGTTCAAGACCTCGGCGGGCCCGGGCGTCCTGTACTCCTACGCCTCACAGCCCATCAGCTCCGGCCAGGCGGCGGGCTTCTACACCCCTTCCATCTACGTCGGCACCGACGGCAAACTGAACGCCGAGTTCTGGTACAGCGGCGGCGAGAACCCGATCCAGACCTCCGCCTCGGTCGCCGACGGCCAGTGGCACCACGTGGTGCTGTCCGCGGCCGGCAATTCCCAGAGCCTGTACCTGGACAACACCAAGATCGGCTCGCGGACCGGCACCGTCTCCATCAAGAGCGCGGACGCCTTCGGCAAGAACCAGGTCTACAACTACCTCGGCACCGGCTTCCTCGGCGGCGCCTGGCCGGACGAACCGAACTACTCCGCCTCTTCCCCGGCCGGCACCGCCAGCTACTTCACCGGTTCCATCGCCGACGTCGCCTGGTACAGCCGCCCGCTGATGGCCGCCGACGTCAGCCAGCTGTACAAGTACGGCACCCACAGCACCAGCCTGCTGAACTCGGTCACGCGACCGTCGGGCAAGACCTACGCCGCGATGGCGTACGACACCGACTCCACCGCGCTCACCCAACTCACCGACGAGAACGGCGGCGTGTGGCAGCTCGGCGCGCCCACCGTCACCGGCTCCAGCGACACCTACCGCGGCGCGGTGCTCGGCGGCGCCCCCCTCCAGTACTACCGCTTCGGGGAGTCGGCGGGCGCCGCCCAGGCGCTCGACGAGGTACGCGGCGGCGACGGCACGTACAACTCGGTGACGCTCGGGGCGAGCGGACCGTTCAGCGACCACACCACCGCATCCTTCGACGGCAGCACCTCGTACGTGGAGGTACCCGCCTCCCTGCTGCACGCGAAGAGCGACCGCAGCGTCGAGCTGTGGTTCAAGACCTCCTCGCAGGGCGTCCTCGTCGGCGACCAGTCCGTGTCCATCGCCGGCGCGACCTCCGCGTCCGGCACCTGGACGCCGGTGCTGTACGTCGGCAGCGACAACAAGCTGCACGGCCACTTCTGGGCCGGCAGCGGCTCGGGCACCGCGGCGTTCGGCTCCACGGGCACGGTCACCGACAACGCCTGGCACCACGTGGCGCTCACCGTGAGCGGCACCGCCCAGACGATGTACCTGGACGGCATCAAGCAGGCCGACTACACCGGCGCGCCCAACGACCAGTCCAACAGCCACCTCTACATAGGCGCCGGCTTCGCCAAGAGCTGGCTGGACACGCCGGGCGAGGTGAGCCACTTCAACGGTTCCATCGCGGAGGTGGCGTTCTACGGCACCGGTCTCACGCAGGACGACGTGGACGCCCATTTCGAGGCGGCCAAGGACTCCACGGGCCTGCTGCCGGTGAAAACGGTGCAGGTCACCACACCGACCAACGCCACCACCAGCTACAAGTACGACGTCCTGCACGGTGACCGTGAGCTGAGTGAGACCGACGCGCTGGGCAACACGACCCGCTTCGGATATGACACGGCCGGTTTCGAGCACACGGTCACCGACCCGAACGGGGCGATGACGATCACCGGCCACGATGTCCGGGGCAACATCGTCTCCTCGACGACCTGCCAGGACCAGGCCGCGAACAGGTGCAACACCGAGTACTACACGTACTACCCGGACGACACCACGGCCCAGCTGACCACCGCGGATCCGCGCAACGACCAGCTGCTGACCTCACGTGACGGCCGCTCCTCGTCCGCCACCGACAACACCTACCTGACGTCGCTCACCTACGACTCGGCCGGCAACCAGACCGCTGTCACCGGTCCCGCCGTCCCGGGTTTCCCGAGCGGCCGCACCACCGCCACCGAGTACAGCGACGGCACCAGCACCTACCCGTCCGCGGACGGCGGAGTGGTCCCGGCCGGCCTGCCGGTCAAGACCACCAGCCCCGGCGGTGCGGTCAACCAGGTCTCCTACGACTCCGACGGTGACGTGGCCTCCACCACGGACGCCATCGGTCTGGTCACCTCGTACACCTACGACGGCCTGGGCCGGGTCACCAGCCAGAAGGCGGTCTCCGACACCTACCCGGACGGCCTGGTCACGTCGTACAGGTACGACGCCGCCGACGAGGTGGTCGAGGAGGACGACCCGCAGATCACCGACCGGGTTACCGGCGCCACCCACGCCGCGGTCACCAGCACGGTCTTCGACGACGACGGCAACGTCACCTCGCAGACCGTGGCCGACGCGAGCGGCGGCGACAGTTCCCGCACCCAGACGTGGACCTACGACGGCTACGACCACGTCCTGACCGAGTCCGACGCCAACGCGGCCGGGAACGCGAGCAACGGCAACACCACCACGTACACCTACGACTCCTCCGGCAACCGCACGAAGGAGGTGGCGTCCAACGGCGACGAGAGCGACTACACCTACGACGCCGAGGGCAACCTGCTCACCAAGGGCCTGATGTACACGGGCGACCCGGTGAACCCGCAGACCGCGAGCCTGCTCACCGAGGAGTCGCGCGCTTACGATCCCTCCGGCCGCCTGGCGTCCGTCACGGACGCGATGGGCAGCACCACGTCGTACACCTACACGGACGACGGCCTGCTGGCGACGGCGACGAAGAAGAGCGCCGACAGCTCCAGCAGCTACGTCCTGGAGTCGGACTCCTACGACGCGGCCGGCAACATGGTCTCCCAGACCACCGACAACGGTGAGACCGTCACGAACTACACGGTGGACGCGGCCTCCCGCACCACCTCCACCACGGTCGACCCGACCGGTGTGGACCGCATCACCAGTGTCTCGTACACCCCGGACGACCAGGTCGCCACCCAGAACGACCACGACTCCTCCGGTTACGACCGCACCGTCACCAGCACCTACGACGACATGGGCAATCTCCTCGGCGAGACGCTGTACGGGGACGCCTCCGGTCACCCGGCGGGCTGGTGGAAGCTGAACCAGACCGCCGGCCACACGGTCACGGACTCCTCCGGCACCGGGAACACGGCGACCGCGGGCAGCGGCGTGACCTGGTCGGACGACGCGGCGCAGTTCAGCGGTGACACCTCCGGTCATGGTGACATCGTCGCCACCAACGGTCCGGTGCTGGACACCAGCGCCTCCTACACGGTCTCGGCGTGGGTGAATCTGCACGACACGTCGACGTTCCGGACGTTCGTCGCGCAGGGCGGTACCAACCGCTCGTCCTTCTATCTGCAGTACGCCTCCAGCCAGGGTGTCTTCCGTCTCATCTCGCCGAGCGAAGACTCCTCGGGCACCCCTTCGGCGTACTACAACGCCTACGCGTCCAGTGCCCCGGCGCTGGACACCTGGACCCAGCTGGTCGGTGTCTTCGACGCGAGCACCGGCTCGATGAAGCTGTACGTCAACGGCGCCCAGGCCGGCTCGGCCACCAACACCACCCCGTGGACCGGCACCGGCCCGCTGTCCGTCGGCGGCGCGAAGACCGCCGGCGGCACCGTCAGCAACGCCGTCAACGGGGCGGCCAGCAACGTCCAGACCTACCAGCGCGCGCTGTCCGCTTCCGAGATCTCCTCCCTCTACGGCAAGGGCCGCTCGGGCGGCACGGTCGGCTCGTCCGACGAGCAGACCACCAAGTGGTCCTACGACAAGCGGGGCCTGCCGGTGTCGATGACGGACGCCGACACCAACACGACCGACTACGCCTACGACGAGGCGGGCAACCTCGCGGTCACCACGGCGCCGGCCGTGCAGGCGGAGGCAGACGGCACCAATCCGGTGTCGGTGCGTCCGGTGACCACGTCCGGTTTCAACACGTTCGGTGAGGCGGTGGAGGAGCAGGATCCGGACGGTTACACGACGAGTACGGCGTATGACGCGGATGGCAACAAGGTTTCCGAGACGCTGCCGTCGTACACCCCGGCGGGAGCCTCGACGCCGAACGCGGGCACGACGGTGTGGACCTACGACAGCCAGGGCAACCAGACCTCGGTGACCACACCGGGCGGCAGGACGACGTCCAGTCTGTACGACCAGATGGGTGATCTGGCACAGGTCACCGAGCCGGACGGCACGACGACGCACGCCACGTACGACACGGCGGGCGACCAGCTGACGTCGACGGACGGCACAAGCGCCCAGACGCAGGCGACGTACGACTTCATGGGCCGCCGACTGACCCAGACGACGCTGGAGCGCTATCCGTCGGCGCGGACGCTGACGACGAACTACTCCTACGCGGTCACCTCCGCCAACCCGTACGGGGCGCACCTGTCCTCCCAGACGTCGCCGGGCGGGGTGACGGTGTCGTACGGCTACAACAGGGCTGGTGACACCACCTCGGTCACGGACGGGGCGGGCAACACCACCCGCTACACCTACGACTTCGAGGGCAACCAGCAGAAGGCGATCCTGGCGGACGGCACCTACACCGAGACCGACTTCAACGCGGCCGGCGATCCGGCGCTGACCAAGCAGTACGACGCGAGCGGCAACATCCTGGCGCAGTCCTCGATGGGCTACGACGGCGTCGGCAACGTCACCTCGATCACGGACGCACGCCAGCACACCAGCCACTTCACCTACGACGCGGCGGGCACGGTCACCCAGGAGGTCCAGCCGGTCGATGATGCGACGTCGATCACGACGACGTTCGGCTACGACGCGGCGGGCAACCGCACCCGGTTCACGGACGGCCGGGGCAACTCCTGGCGGTACACGTACACGCCGTGGGGCCAGCAGGAGAAGGTGATCCAGCCGACGACGGCGCAGTACACGTCGGCGGCGGACTCGACGACGACGTACGCGTACGACGCGGACGGGCAGCTGACGAACGCGACGCTGCCGGGCGGTGTGAGCACGTCGCTGTCGTACGACTCGGTGGGTGATCTGACGTCGATGTCGGGTTCGGGTGCGGACGCGGCGACGGCGACGCGCAGCTTCGGCTATGACGCGGACGGTCGGGTTGTATCGGCGGACACGGCGGAGGCGGGCACGACGGGCGCGGACGACCACCAGGCGTCCACGCACGACGCGTTCAGCTACGACGACCGCGGTGATCTGCTGTCGGCGTCGGGTTCGGCGGGCTCGTCGAGCTTCACGTACAACAACGACAGCCAGATGCTGTCGCGCGCGGACGCGGCGGGCACGACGAGCTACGGCTACGACTCGGCAGGCCGCCTGTCGTCCTTGAACGACGCGGCGACGGGTACGCAGTTGACGTACTCGTACGACAACCTGAACCAGGTGTCGTCGGTCAAGTACGGGTCGACGGGCCAGACCAGGTCGTTCGGCTACAACAGCTTGCATGAGCTGACCAGCGACACGCTGGTGCAGGGAGCGTCGACGCTGGCGGGTTTCTCCTATGGCTACGACGCGAACGGGAATCTGACGTCGAAGACGACGACGGGGGTTTCGGGTGCGTCGGCGAACACGTACACCTACGACTGGGCGAACCGTCTGACGTCGTGGGACAACGGCACGACGGCCACGGCCTACGCATATGACGCGTCGGGTAACCGGGTGCGTAACGGTGCGGATGTGTACACGTACGACGCGCGGGACCAGCTGACGTCGGACGGCGTGAACTCCTACTCGTACTCGGCGCGCGGGACGATGACGCAGCAGACGTCGACGTCGGGCACGGTGGCGTTGAAGGCGGACGCGTTCGGCGGCCAGGTCGTGGCGGGCTCGCAGTCGTACACGCTGGACGCGACGGGCCGCAACATCACCGACACGGACACGGCCGACAGTTCGTCGCGGACGTTCGCGTATTCGGGTGCGGACAACACGATCGCCTCGGACGGGGATGCGACGTACACCTATGACCCCTCGGGCGGTGTGATCGGCATCAAGCCGTCCGGCGGGAGTGGTGTGCTGGCGCTGACGGACCAGCACGCGGACGTGGTGGGCACCTTCACCTCGGGCGTGACAACACTCGCTGGCTCACAGTCCTACGATCCGCTGGGCAAGGTGCTCGCGTCGTCGTCGCTGGCCGGCCATCTGGGCTTCCAGTCGGGGTGGACGGAGCCGGGTTCGGGGGATGTGGGCACGGCGTCTCGCTGGTACGACCCGGCGACGGGGCAGTTCCTGAACAAGGACAGTGTGTCGCTCAACGCGGTGCCGAACTCGGTGTCGGCGAACCCGTTCGCCTATGTCGACGACAATCCGATGGCGGGTACGGACGCGTCGGGCAACTGTTCCTGGTACGACGTGGTGTGCGGGGCGAAGAAGGTCGCACACCACGTGAAGCACGCCTATCACGCGGCCAAGCGCGCGGTGACGCACGTGTATCACCGGGCGAAGGCGGCAGTGCACCGTGTGATCAAGCGGGTGAAGCACGCGGCGCACAAGATCGCGCATCACGTGGCGGACGTGTACCGGGCGACGGTGCGCTATACGCGGCGGGTGTATCACTACGCGGCGCGGCATGTCAGACGGGCGTATCACTACGCGGTCCATGTGGTGCATTCGGCGTATCACAAGGTCTCGCGTGTGGTGCACCGGGTGGTGAGGAAGGCGAAGGAGGTCGCGCACAAGGTCGGCCGGGTGGTGAAGAAGGCCGCGCATGCGGTGGCGAGTGCGGCGCGGACGGCGTATCACGCGACGGCGAAGGCGGCGAAGGCGACCGCCAGGTTCGTCAAGCATCACGAGGCGGCGATCACGTCGCTGGTGGTGTCCACGGTGGTGTTCGCCGGGTGTGAGGCGGCCACCTGGGGAGTGGGCACGGTCGGGTGCGCGGCGCTGGCGGGCGCGGCCGGCTCGCTGGTGGAGCAGGGCTTCAAGTGCGCCGACAACGGTGGCGGGGACTGCAGTGTGGGCGCGTTCGCAGGCTCCGCGATCGAGGGCGCGGCCGTCGGCGCGGCCGGCGGCAAGCTCGGTGAGATCGGCGGGAAGCTGCTGGCGAAGGCGGCACCGAAGGCGATGAGCGCCATCGGCGGCCTGTTCGGCAAGGGCGCCACAGAAGCCGGGGAGTCAGCGGCCGCGGACGCCACGGACGAGGCGGCTACGGCCGGGGAGGCGGAGTCGGCGAGCACGAGGGCGCAGTCGCACTCCGACGAACCGGCGGCGGAACAAGAGCCGACCAGTTGCCCGGTTCCGCACAGTTTCACCGGGTCGACCCCGGTGCTGATGGCGGACGGCTCGGCGAAGGCCATCGACCAGGTCAAGGTCGGTGACTCGATCGCCAACTCGGTGCCAGGGGTGGCGGGTACGGAGGCGCACAAGGTCACCGCGGTCATCGTCACCTACACAGACCACGACTTCGTCGACCTCACCATCAAGCAGGCGGCGTCCGAGGCGACGGCCAAGGCCACACTGAAGACGGGCGCGAAGTCCCTGGCCGCAAGGATCGCCAAGAAGGCGGCCCGCAAGGCGGCCTTCGGCCTGGCCGCCTCCGCAGCCGTACTCGGCGCACTGACGGCGGGCCACGGCCACGCCGCAACCGACCAGCCGGCCACGGCGACCGTTGCGGCGGTCAGCGACGCGGGCACAGCTGATCACGGCAAGGCGGAGGCGGCCGGGACGGCGGCGCAGGGCGAGGAGCGGGGCGCGCGTCTGACGACGACGTTCCACCACCCCTTCTACGACCAGACCCAGTCCGCCTTCGTCGAGGCCAAGGACCTCAAGGCCGGCGACGTCCTCCAGACTCCCACCGGCACCACCCAGATCACCGGTGTGCGCCTCTACCACGCGCACACCACCACCTACGACCTCACCATCGGCACCCTCCACACGTACTATGTGCTGGCGGGGGCGACTCCGGTTCTTGTGCATAACTGCAACAAGAACCAAGGGATTTACGAGTTCGAGGATCAGCTGAACCCCGGAAAGACGTATGTCGGCAAGACGAAGAACTTCAATAACCGCTTGCAGGATCACATCGACAGTGGGCGCCTGAAGAGTCGTGGAGATGCGACCTGCACGCACGTTTGCGGAACGAATGATGACCTGTTCGTTGCCGAACATCTTCGGATGGAAGAACTGCGCGGTCAGGGAGTCGATCTGTCGAATGACATTGCGTCGCCGGGCAAGAAAATCTTGGAGAAAAGGCAAGATGTCGAAAAATTCGAACAACTCGGACTCTGGTAGGGGCAGCTCGAAGTGACTGATTTCTGGAAGGTCATCGGCTCAAGCTCCGTCCAGGATGAGAGCGAGATCAACTCTGCCCTGGAGCGGATCTCTGGCCAGCTCAACGCGATGACGCCCGATGCCTTGACTCGATTTGTTGAGCGACTTCGGGAGTCGCTTTATCAGATCGACAGGAGGGATCTAGCGGAGGTGCCAGTGACGCTTGCCAACGGTTTGGAACTCCCGCAGACGAGCGACCACTTCCTTTACGCGCGATGCGCGTGCATCTTGGCAGGAGAGCGAGCGTACGACGAAGTCCGGAGTTCTGGTCTGGGATTCGATCGATTCGTTGCTCCGTTTGCTCAGGAGGCTGAGGGGTTGCTCTACCTCGCGTCGGAGCAATACGAAAGGAAGACCGCCTCCAGGATGAACGTCGAGAGCTATTTCTCGATCGAGTCGAGGTCGAACATTCAGGGATGGGCAGACTGATCCCTGACGGGATTTGATTTGCCTGAGGACGTACTGAAGGCCCGCCGGAATGGTTCCGGCGGGCCTTCAGGGCTTTTTGACGGCAACGCTGACGGCAACGTCAGCGGACGACGGCTGCGGTGGGTGGGTCGTCGGGGTCATCGTCGCCCTGGCCAAGGGCGTTGCCGAGGGTGTCGATGGCCTGGCGTTGGAGCCGGAGTCGTACGTGGGCGTAGACGCCCGCGGTGACGCCGATGTGGGCGTGTCCGAGTAGTTCCTTGATGACGACGAGGTCGACACCCTGTTCCAGGAGCAAGGTGGCGGTCGAGTGGCGGAGGTCGTGGAAGCGGATCGTCCGGAGCTCGGCCTTGTGGAGGAGGCGGCGGAAGCGGCGGGTGAGGTTGGTGGGGTCGAGTGGCTTGCCCTTCGGGGTGGTGAAGACGAGCCCGTTGTCCGTCCAGCCCGTTCCGGCCACCTGGTGTTCTTCCTGCTGTCGTTCCTGGTGGATCTTGAGGGAGTTGATGCAC
Source organism: Streptomyces sp. NPDC050549 (assembly GCF_040655035.1). Classification (NCBI taxonomy): domain Bacteria; kingdom Bacillati; phylum Actinomycetota; class Actinomycetes; order Kitasatosporales; family Streptomycetaceae; genus Streptomyces; species Streptomyces sp. NPDC050549. The sequence continues at coordinate 4,840 of NZ_JBFAJD010000056.1, read as the reverse complement.
TCGGTGGGGCGAGCGAGGCGGGTCCCGTCTGGCGCCAGGTCCGCCAGGGGCGGGTGATGATCTCCCGGTAGGTGTGGTGGGACGGGTTCTGGCCGCAGTGCCGCAGCACCCAGTTCTGCGGTTCGGCGAAGTCCTCGCTCGTCGGCGAGGTCTCTCCGTCCACGGCGCACTGCATCGCGTACTGGACCGGCTCCGCATCGGGCTCGCGGTCGGGCTGGAGCGTCCAGGTCTCGTAGCGCAGGACCGAGCGAGGGGTCACCGTCCCCACCTCCGGTTGGCCACGGCCACCTTCGCGCTCAATTCCTCGGCCGGGGTCGGCGGACGTACGTCCTCGGGCGGCACGTCCCACTCCCGGCCGCCGCGCGGTGGCCGAAGCTGCACGTACGGCCCTACATGTCCCATCACCACGCCCACCTTGCCGTTCCGTCGGTCGACCACCATGGCGCCGGCATCGGCCGAGACGGTGTGCCCGTCGGCGTCAGGGGTGGGGGCCGTCATCGTGACCACCCCGGCGAGGCGGTGCGCGACCGGACACCCAGTCGCAGGGCGGGAATACGAGGTGTGGCGCACTTTCGCACGTAGACGCTCCTCAGCGGCGTTAATCCGTGCCCCTGGGCCTGTTGGTGCCGCAGGGTCGGCACCGATCCTCACGCCGGTCACCAGGACGAAGGAACCTCCACCAAACCCCACTCCGGGACGTCCCGTGCCGTGTAGAACGTCCCTGGTGCCGTCCCGCGACGAAAGGGGAGACTCGTGCCGAACGAGAGACTACGAGCCGTCATGGCGGCGGGAGGCTGGACGTACGCCGCACTCGCTCAGCAGGTCGAGGTCGACCCCAAGTCGGTCGAGCGCTGGGTGAACCTCGGGCGTATCCCACGTCGTGCCACCGCCCTCCAGGCGGCCAAAGCCCTGGGAGAAGACGTGCACGCACTCTGGCCGGCGCTCCGCCAGGCCCGCCCCGCCCGCGCCATCAGTCCCGAACTGGTGGCGCTCTACGAGCAGCGGGCCGACCTCCCCGTCTCGACGTTCACCGACCTGATGGCCCAGGCCCGGGAACGGATCGACATCCTCGTCTACGCGGCCGTCTTCCTCCACGAGGCGTACCCGCGACTGAACGAACTCCTCACCGAACGCGCCGCCGAAGGCTGCACCGTCCGCATCGCGATCGGGGACCCCGACAGCGACAACGTCCAAGCCCGCGGCCAGGAAGAGCGGTTCGGCCACGGCATCGAATCCCGCTGCCGCCTCGCGCTCATGCACTACAAGCCGCTCACCGACACCCCCGGCATCGAAGTCCGCACCCACGAAACCACGCTCTACAACTCCCTCTACCGCGCCGACGACCAGCAACTCGTCAACGCACACGTCTGGGGCGTCAACGCCTACGCCGCCCCCGTATGGCATCTTCGCCGACACGAGACAGGCGGCATGTTCGACACCTACGCCGAGAGCTTCGACGCCATGTGGACGACGGCAACCCCCGTACGAGAGGAAGGCTGACCGTGGCCCGCACCGAGTACTACGACGACCCCAACGCACCCAAGCCGAACAGCATGGTCGTCGCCGCATCCGCCGTCGTCACCGACGACCACGGGCGCATCCTCCTCCAGCGCCGCCGCGACAACGACCTCTGGGCGCTGCCCGGCGGAGGAATGGACCTCACCGACTCCCTGCCCGGCACAGCCGTCCGCGAGGTCAAGGAAGAGACTGGCCTCGATGTCGAGATCACCGGCCTGGTCGGCACCTACACCGACCCGAAACACATCATCGCCTACACCGACGGCGAGGTCCGGCGACAGTTCAACGTCTGCTTCACCGCCCGCATCACCGGTGGCCGGCTGGAGATCTCCGACGAGTCCGCCGAGCTCCGGTTCGTGCCGCCGGACGAGATCGAGCAGTTGCCGATGCACCACACCCAACGACTCAGGCTCCAGCACTTCCTGGAACAGCGCGAGAAGCCGTACCTGGGCTGAACCGTCTGACGGCAGTAGCGACGGCAACAACCCCGCACAACCACGAACGCCCACGCACTTCACCGGACCAGCAAACCGCACTTGACCTGCGAAAAAGCAGGTCGAAGGCTTCGCGCAGCACACGTACTATGTGGAAGCCGGGGACACACCGGTGCTTGTCCACAACTGTGGAAACGCTCCGGACTTTGTTCAGGCTGCTCATCGTGATATTGCAGACGAGCATGTAACAACAGGCCGAATCTTCGACTCGGAGGGAAACCCGCTCGGTGAAGAGGATGGAGTGCACCAGTTGGTCAGCGGATCGGATCGACTGTCGCCCAGTACCAATGCTCATCTTCACGAAGCGGCGGCGAACGGCGACGAGGCTATCCCCGCTATCCATCGACTCGGCAGATATCCGCAAGACACGCACGTCGAGTCGAAATACGCCGCATGGATGCGTGACAGCGGAACCACTGAGGCGGATGTCGTGATTAATCATCCCGAGGGTATGTGTAGCGACTTTCATAATTGCGTTGACGCTGTAGGAGCGATCCTCCCTCGAAACTCCGTCATGAGGGTATGGGAGCGAGGCGCCACTGAGGCAAGGGAAATTTGGGGCAGGGCTTGATTCTCAACGTTCGAATCGGTTCCACATATCATTACGCAGAGACATGGCAGGAGATGTCGGACCTCATCGTGCAGGTCATGCGGGATCAGCGGTTCTCGGTTCCGGGTGTCGGCGTGGGTGATGGCGTAGTGTTCATGTTCGCCCGTGAGCGCCACTCTGCCCAGACTCGTGGATGGTGGCCGGACAATTACCTCCACGTCGGGGTCAATTCCTCGACGGGCTACGGCGGGCTTGTTTGGTACGTAAGTCCGAAACGCGCTGATGAGTCCGGGGATGAGATTTCTCAGTGGTGTTGGGTCTCCGACAATCCCACGCCGCCGGAATTTGACCCGCAAGTTCTCTCCGATCCGGGAAGTCCTCTGTGCTACGACCCTCGAAGCACTCTTCCGGTTACCCAAGTTCGTGCAGCCTTGGAGGAATTTTGTCGAACAGGCACGGGTGATCGACCCGAATGCGTCAACTGGGTTCGCGGAGAAATCAATGGGGAGCGCTTGAAGCTTGATTAGTAGCGAATTCGGGCTTCTCGTCTGCATAATCCAGTAGCTCTCCAACATGGATAAAGGGCCCCGCCGGACTTGCTTCCGGTGGGGCCTTCGTGCAGGGCTTGATCAAGTTCCGTAGCTGTCCGGGTTATTGGTGATGCCCAGGATGGGGAGTGCTCGTTCGGGTTCGTCGCGGATCGCCCGGGTGGTCTTGGCGATGTTGTCGGGTCATCAAACGTGATGGGGCGTCAGCTTGCCGCGTGCCCGGCGGGTGGTTGCGCAGTGTGACCGTAGGCGTTGGCTCTTCCGGTTTCGGAAGCCGTACGCCTTGCGGGCTTCGAGCTTGAGCACGCGGTTGTTCCCCTCGGAGGCGACGTCCGTGATGCCCGTTTTGATGTAGTTCTCGATGCCGTCCCACCACTGGTCGAGGGTCTCGGCGAGGGTGACGAGTACGGGCAGGTAGGGGCGGTCGGCACAGTAGGTCTGGAAGCGGTAGCGGGCGGCGGAGATCGACGAGTGGTCGGGGGCGGTGTGGGCGTGCTTGAAGGTGAGTCGCAGCAGGTCGCGCAGGAGCTCCTTGGCCTTCCAGGCGTCGAGGATCTGCTTGCCGTAGGTGCCCCTGGACGTCAACTCACTTTTGAGCATGGTGAGTTGTTCGCTGCTGAGGTCTTCCTTGTTGCGGCGCAGGAGCTTGCGCACGGCGTAGACGGCATCGCCTTTGCGGGCTCGGCGGCCGTGGTGCTTCCAGGTGAGGCGGCGGCGCAGGTCGGCGAGGTGGCGCTGGGCGAGCTGGACGATATGGAAGCAGTCCACGACGATCCGCGCGCCTGGCAGGGCGGTGCGCACGGCGGCGCGGAAGGTGGCGCACAGGTCGATGGCCACGTACATGACCTGCTTTTCCCAGGTTTCCGGTTGTGCGGTGAGCCAGGCGGCGACGGAGGCGGCGTTGCGCCCTTCGACCTGCCCGAGCAGGCCCTGGCCGCCGACCGCGTCGACGAAGCCGATGTGCCAGGCATCCGCGACCAGCTCCCACTTTCCCGTCTCGGGGTTCTCCCTCCAGACCGGCTTGCCCCGGCGGGTCTCGTCGATGCCGACGGCCTCGGTCGTGGGGGGCTGATCGGGCAGGACCTGCGCGGCGTACTCCTCGAACGCCGCCTGGGCGGTGGGCCAGGAGATGCCCAGGTCGCGGCCGGCCCGCACGACGGTGCGGCCGTCGTCGGCCACCGCGCGCCGCAGCGCGGCGGTCAGCCGCGCGCCCGCCGGGACCTGGCGGACCTGCTCGGTGAACGATCCGCGCGAGCACCGCTCCTCCGCGCAGTGCCAGCGGGACTTGTGCCAGCGCAGCTCCACGGTCCTTCCCCCATAGGGAAGTTGGCGCGGCCGGGTGAGGCGGCGGTCCTTGCGCAGCGTGGAGATCACCCCGCAGGTCGGGCATGCCCGTGCGCCCTCGTCCACCGTCGCCACGTGCACGACCAGCCCCGCACCGGTCTCCTCCACCTTGATCACCCCCAGCCCCTCCAGCCCCTCCAGCCCCTCCAGCCCCTCCAGCCCCTCCAGCCCCTCCAGCCCCTCCAGCCCCTCCAGCCCCTCCAGCCCCTCCAGCCCCAGCAGCAGTGTCGCGTCCGTGTCGGTACAGGTTTCGTCGATGTTCAAGCCCGCGGGTGTTTCGTGCTCGGTTGTCTAGTGCCGCATCAAGCAACGTTGGCCCTGTTGTGATGTGACGCGCCGTGCCGATGCTGTGCCGGGCGGCGCGTGTCCGACACCCTGTCCGAGTG
>NZ_JBFAJD010000055.1:0-45424 GCF_040655035.1 Streptomyces sp. NPDC050549 | reverse complement strand
TCATCGGCCCGCACGTACAGTGCAGTTGCGAGGGTGTCTATCTCGGTCGTCACACACTGAGAATGGGCACCCTCGCTCCGTCCGCGCAGCTACCCTTTGGAATCAATCATCTAGGCGGCGCGCTCTGCGGGAGTCAGTCTCTCCAGCATCAGCAGCAACGCCAGTTCCACCGCCTCCGCGCGCTCGACGCCGACCCCGCGATCGGCGAAGAGCCGCCTGCGGTGGCGTACGAAGAGGGCGACTGCCTCGTCGAGGTCGTCGGTCGGGGTGGGTGACGGTTCGACATACATGATCCAGTGGGCTCCGTCACTCCGCTCCACGGACGCGCACCGGCGTTCCCGGGCGACGCTCGGCGGTCAGCGTGACGAGCCGAGGATCACCACGACGCAGGCGCTCATCCCCATGGTGACCAGGACCATGGCGACGAGTGTTCCCCGCAGCCACTGCCGGATCCGGGCCTGGTGCCGCGCTTCCGCCGCGGCGACCTGTTCGGCGATGTGGTCGGTCACCATGCGAGCGACGTGCCGCTGCTCGTCGACGTACCACTTCCCGATGTCCCGCCGCTGCTCTGGAGTGAGCCCCTCCACTCGCGCGGTGAGGTCCGCCACGCGGAGGTACACCGCCCCCATATGAGCCTCCCGGTACAGGAAGCCCTCGATGTCGCTCAGGCCACGAGCGGCCTCCTCACGTGCGGTCATGGCGCACCCCCGGTGGAAACGAGAACCCCGCGCGGTCATGCCGTGCTCCCTTCCTTCGTACGGCCGACACCCTGGCCCTGCGCGCGCCCGCCCGTGACGGAGGCGTCCCGGGGGTGCTGCACGGACGCGAGGGACACGAGGTCCCGGCCCGTCAGCGCCGCGGTGAGCCAGACCGCCAGGACGCGGATCTTCCGCTCCCAACTGGGCACCGCCAGCACGTGATAGCCCCGGTGCATCAACCATGCCGGGAATCCCTTGATGACGATGCCCTTGTACTGGAAGATTCCGCGCCCAAGCCCCAACGTCGCCACCACGCCGAGGCTGCTGTGGCGGTAGTTGCGGACGCGCCTGCCGCGCAGGTCGGCCACGAGGTTCCGGGCGAGGAGCCGGCCCTGCCGTACGGCGTGCTGGGCGTTGGGCACCGTGCGCGTCCCCGGCACCGGCGAGGCCAGGTCGGGAACGGACGCGTCGTCGCCGGCCGCCCACACGTCGGGCACCGGTTCGCCGTCCGTGCCCACGCGCAGATCGGCGCGGACCAGCAGCAGACCCCGTTCGTCGACCGGCAGGTCCGTGTGGTTGTGCACGACCGGGTTCGAGGCGTTGCCCGCGGTCCAGACGATCAGCGTGGAGTCGTACTCCTCCCCGTCGGAGAGGACGACGTGGCCGCCCTCGGCGGACAGCACCTGTGTGTCGAGGTGGACATGCGCGCCCCGGCGTTCCAGATGGCGTACCACCCACGCACCGGGTCCGTCGCCCACCTCGGGCAGGATGCGGCTCCGGGCCTCGACCAGGTGGAAGGACAGGTCGTCGGTGGTGAGTTCCGGATAGGACCTGAGCATCGCGGTCGCCAGCGAGAGCAGTTCACCGAAGCCCTCGACGCCGGAGAACCCGCCGCCCACGAACGTGACGGTGAGCAGCTTTCGCCGCTCGGGGCCGGGCGGCAGCGACGCGGCCTGGTCGAACGCCGTCATCAGCCGGTCCCGGATCGCCACGGCCTCCTCGACGTGCTTGAGACCGATGGCCTGCCGCGCGAGTCCGGGGATGGGGATGGTGCGGGTCACGGCTCCGGCGGTGACCACGAGGATGTCGTAGCGCAGCTCGTAGGCGGCTCCTTGCACCGGGCGGGCGGTCACCGTACGGTCCGCGGCGCAGATCCCGGTCACGGTCCCCGCGATCAGCCGGGTACCGCTCAGATGCCGCCGCAGTGAGACGACGGCGTGCCGCGCCTCCACCGAACCGGCCGCCACCTCCGGCAGGAAGGGCTGATAGGTCATGTACGGGCGCGGGTCGACGACCGTGACCCGGGCCTCGCCCGGACGCAGCTTCTTCCGCAGGCCCCATGCGGTGTAGAAGCCCGCGTAGCCGCCGCCGACGATCAGGATCTCTCGCATGATTCCCTCTGCTTCGTTGTCCGTCACCACATAGACCGCGTGGGCCGCGCAGATGTGACACGCAAGGTGCTCACGGACACCGTGCGGGGAATCCGTGGGCGTGAACGAGGAATGGGCGGGCAGACGGAGGTTCGGAGGTTGAAACTATGATTCCGCTGCTTCTTGTTCTTCTGCTGGCCCTGATTCTCTTCGGTGCGGGTTTCGCGCTGAAGATTCTCTGGTGGGTCGCGATCATCGTGCTGGTGCTGTGGCTCGTCGGTTTTGTGGCCCGTCCGAAGGGCGGGAGCGGCCGTTGGTACCGCTGGTAGCACTGTTATTCGGCGCGAGGAAATAATTCCCGTGTAACCGACGGGGAAAAGGGGACCGGCGGTATTGTCCGCCGGTCCCCTTCCGCGCGGCATCGCCTGTCGGCTCCGGCGTACCCTACGGTGCGGATGTCGGCAGGGCGGGGGGAAAAACATGGGCGACATGGTGGTGGTCGAGGACCTGCGGCGTACCTACGGCAGCGGTGGCACCGCCGTGCACGCGCTGCGCGGTGTCTCCTTCAGCGTGCCGCGCGGTGAACTCGTCGCCCTCAGAGGCCGATCGGGCTCCGGTAAGACCACCGTGCTCAACCTGGTCGGCGGTCTCGACACTCCCGACGGCGGCCGGATCACCCTGGACGGCACCGACCTGGCAGGCCTCGGTGAGGACGACCTGCTGGCGCTGCGCCGGGACCGTATCGGCTTCGTCTTCCAGTCCTTCGGGCTCATCCCGATTCTGACCGCGGCCGAGAACGTCGGGGTCCCGTTGCAGCTGCGGAAGGTTCCGGCCCGCGAGCGCGAGGCCCGCGTCGGCCTTCTGCTTTCCCTGGTCGGGCTCTCCGGCCATGCCGACCAGCGTCCCGGCGAACTGTCCGGCGGCCAGCAGCAGCGCGTCGCCATCGCCCGCGCGCTGGCCAACAACCCGGCCCTGATCATCGCCGACGAACCCACCGGCCAACTCGACGCGGACACCGGGCTCACCGTGATGGACCTGCTGCGTGCCGTCGTCCGCAGCGAGTCCGTCACCGCGCTCGTCGCCACCCACGACACCCAACTCCTCGCGCTGGCCGACCGCGTACTCGAACTCCGCGACGGCCGCATCGTCGAGGACGCCTGACCGCACCCGCCGCCGCGCACTCCATGCGCCGTTCCGCATTAGCCTGGCCGCTGTCCCACCGCTTCAGTGCCAGACCTCAACTCCCGGGAGTCCGCGTGGCAGTTCATCAACAGCCCACCGGGGCAGCGGACTTGGACGAGCTGCGGCGGCGGGCCACCGCGGCTGCCGCCCCGCGACGTGAGGAGGGGCTGGTCGTCTGCGAGAACCTGGTGCGGATCTACCAGACCGAGGGCGTCGAAGTGCAGGCCCTCCAAGGGCTCGACCTGGCCGTGGCCGAGGGCGAGATGATCGCGGTGATCGGTGCCTCCGGCTCCGGCAAGTCCACTCTGCTGGGCATACTCTCCGGCCAGGACGTGCCGACCGCTGGTGCCGCCGAGGTCGCCGGACACGACCTGCTGGCCATGAAGCGCCGCGACCGCCTCAACTACCGCCGTACGACTGTGGGGTTCGTCTGGCAGCAGACCTCCCGCAATCTGCTGCCCTACCTCTCGGCGGCCGAGAACGTGATGCTTCCGATGACGTACACCGGGGTCAGGCGTTCCCAACGGCGGGCCCGTGCCGAGGAGTTGCTCGACCTGCTGTCCGTCGGCCACTGCCGGGACCGCACCCCCGACACCCTCTCCGGCGGTGAGCAGCAGCGGGTCGCCGTGGCCGTGGCGAACGCCAACGAGCCCCGGGTGCTGTTCGCCGACGAACCCACCGGCGAACTCGACACCGCCACCAGCGACGAGGTCTTCGCCGCACTGCGCCGGGCCAACGAGGACCTGGGCGTCACCGTGATCGTGGTCACCCACGACGCGCTGGTGTCCGAGCAGGTCCAGCGCACCGTACTGATCCGCAACGGCCGCACCTCCACCGAGGTACTGCGCCGGGTCGCCACCGGCGAGGACGGCGTCGACGTGCTCACCGCCGAGGAGTACGCGGTCCTGGACGCCAGTGGGCGGCTGCAGTTGCCGGGCGAGTTCACCGAACGCCTGCACATGCGCAAGCGGGTGCGGCTGGCCCTGGAGAGCGACCACATCGGCGTTTGGCCGGACGAGGCCGCCCGCCGGGCGAAGTCCGAGGCCGAGGACGCGAATTAGCGGGCGTTCACGTGAGGCGCAGTACCGCCCCCAACCGGCGTCGCCGGGCGAGGACCGTCTCGGTGGCCGCCGCCGTCAGGATCAGCGCGGTCACGCCCGCGACGAGGGCGAGGGTCAGTGAGTAGTCGGTCCGCAGCGCCGGCTGGGCGGGGCCGCCGGTGAACTGCCGTAGGTCCAACGTCCCCGCCATGAGCAGTGGTTCGAGCAGTCCGAGCAGTGTGCCGCCCGCCGCCGAGGCCACCGCCAGCGGCAGCAGTTGCAGGAAGTGCAGTGCCCCGGCCTCCTTGCCGCCGAGTCCGAGCGTGCGCAGGAACGAGGTGGTGCGGCTGCGCTCGTCGGAGGTGAGGGTGAGTTCAAGGGCGAGCGCGAGCAGGCCCGTCAGCGCGGCGAGGAGCGAGGTGACGGTGTAGATCGTGCCGAGCCCTTGTGTCAGGCCGTCCGCACGCAGGGTGTCCAGCGTCTCGGAACGGACGCGGATCCGGGCCAGGGGCCCGAGCGCCCCGGCCGCCGCCGACCGCAGTGCGGCGGGCCCGGTGTCGGCGGGAGTGTCGCCCTTGAGGAGCAACACGGTGCTTCCCGAGGGCTGTTGGGGCAGCAGGCGGTCGGCGTCGGCGGTGGTGATCAGCAGGGGCGTCCCGGCGGGGAGCTGCGCCGTGACCGGCCCGAGGAGCGGGTCGTCGAGCTGCGCGGCGGTGAGCGTGCCGACCGGCTCGAGGGCCAGGTCCACCGGAGGCCGGCCCGGGGTCACGACCGTGGTGGTGAAGCCGCCGGTGTGCTCCCTCGCCCGGAGACCGGGGGAGAGGAAGGACGGCAGCGGGGTGCTCGCGCCGGCCCGGGTCCCAAGCCCGGACAGCAGGGCTTCGGCCAGCGGTGACTTCGGGGCGACGGCGGCCAGTTGGCGCGGATCCACGGTGACCACGGCGACCTGGGGGATCGCCGCGCCGTCGGCCTGTCCCGCCAGGTCTAGGAGGCGCAGCCGCTGGACGGCGGTCCGTATTCCGGTGGTGGCGGCCCCAGGCGCCGCGGTGCCGGTGGAGGCTGCGGTCCCGGCCACGGTCGCGCTCGCGTCGGCGCCGGTGGTCCAGGCCGCCCCCGTGGTCAGACCCTCGTCGATCGTACGGTGCACAAGGCCCCCGAAAACGGCCGTCCCCAGCGTCAGGACCAGGACGAAGAGCGCCAGGCCGGTCGCCGGGGCGTCGTGGGCGGCCCGGGCCGCTCCGACGAAGCCCACCGTTCCCCGGCCGCGCCGGGCCTGCCGCAGTACCAGGCGCAGGACGAGCGGACAGATCCGCAGCAGGAGCAGTACGACGGCCAGCGCCACCAGCACCGGCACCGCGCCCAGGATCCCGTCGGGGCCCTGCGAGCGCAGCGCGACCACCCCGGCCGCCGCCGTGAGCAGCACCGTCAGCTCCAGGACCAGGCGTCGGCCGACCACGGTCCTCCGGCGCGAGCGGCGGAGTCGGCCGGGCCTGCGCGGTTCGCGGACCGCGAGCCAGGTCATCAGCGGCACCGTCAGCGCCACCACGGCGGTGGCGAGGGCGGCGGGCACCGGTCGCGGCGATCCGGAGGTGCCGGTGGGGGCGAGGAACCATCCGATCGCCCAGCCGAGCAGGGCGGCGGTCAGCACCACCGGCCAGGCCACGGCGCAGCGCAGCAGTACCAGCCGCGCGGTGGACGCGCCCCGCGCGCGCTGCAACCGCAGGTGCGCCCGCCTTCGGCGCAGCAGCAGCCGTACCGCTACGGCGGTGGTGGCCAGCGCGACCGCGGCCAGCGCGTCGACGGCGAACGTCGCGAGCGAGCGGGCCTGTTGGTCCTGTGCGGTGAACGCGGCGAGCATCGGCGTCAGGAAGTCGGTCAGCAGCAGCGGCCCGGTGGTCTGGCCGCCGACCTGGCAGGCGGTGTCGCCGGTGATCGAGTCGACTCCCTGGCACAGGGTGGCACTGAGGTCCGCGCTGTAGTGGGACAGCGGTCCGGTCAGGGCACGGGCCCGGTCGAGCGCCGCTCCGGACAGGTCGGCGCGCAACTGCCAGGTCACTCGCGGGCCGCCCACTCCGGCGCCGGCCAGCAGGTCGGCCGCGTCGAGGCCGACGAGACCGCGGACGGCGAGCACGCTCCCCGCGGAACGCTCCGCCGGGTGGCGCGACGGCTGGTCGAGGTTCTCCCGGCCGGTCCAGAAACCGTCGGTCGCGGCCGTGGTGCGGTAGACCCCGCTCACCAGCAACTGCGCCTGGGGCGGGGCGTTCTGCACCCCGGCCGCCTTGGCGAACTCGAGCGTCAGCCGACTGCCGGCCCGGACGCCCAACGCCCGCGCGGTGGCTTGCGACAACCCGACCTGGGGCGCAGTGGCCGGTGGTGTGCGGTCGGCGGGCGCGTGGCCGCTCACGTAGCGCAGATGGGCCCGAGCGGACGGCAGATAGCCGACCGTCAGTTGGGTGCTGGTGTTCGCCGCTCCGGGCGGTCGCGGGGAGAGCAGGGACGCCTGGTCGTAGTCGTAGCTGCCGCCGCCGGTGAAGGCCACGTGCCGGGCGGCTCCGCCGCCGAGCTGCTGGGTGAGGGCGCGGCCGGCGCCGAGCAGGGTGGCCATGTCCACGGCGGGCGGCTGGGTGTTGAAGACCTCCGGTGTGGTGCTCAGGCTGATCAGGGGAGCCTGGGACTGCGCGGCGTCGACCCGCTGCCGTAGCGCACGGTCCTCCTGGCCGCCCGCGAAGGCGGGGGCCCAGGCGCACAGCGCCGTCAGCGCCAGGACCAGCGCGGCGAGGCAGGCCAGCAGGGGCAGGTCGCCCCGGCTCTCCCTGCGGATCAGGTTGCGCGTCACCGCCGCGCCCACTGGGCGCGTCATCGTCTCGTGTCCGGTCGTACGGCTCAACGGTCCTCCCCCGCTCGCAGCACACGCACCAGGTCCACCCGGGACAGCAGTCGGGCCAGTGCCAGTACGACCGCGCTGATGGTGAGCGCGGTCCCCAGCGCGGTCAGTGCCACGGTGCCCCAGGGGATGACCTGCGGGAGCGGCGGATAGGGGGTCCGTCCGCTGTCGTCCACGGTGACCAGGGGCAGCACCACCGCTGCCAGGGCCATGCCCAGCAACGCCCCCGGGACCACCGCGAACAGCGCCAGACCCAGCTGCTCGGCGCCCAGCAGCGCGGACAGGCTCTTGGCACGGACTCCGATCGCCCGCAGCAGGGCGAACTCCTTGCGCCGCTGCCGGGCGGAGACCACCGCGTGCACGGTGAAGGCGACGACCGCGAAACCGGGGGCCAGATACCGGACCAGCTCCAGCGTCCGGCGCAGCCCGGCGCGGAACGGGTCGGCCTGGAGGGACGCGGTGGTGCGCGCCGTGGTGGTGACCCGGCCCAGCGCGGGCTGCGCCTCCACGGCGGCGGCCGTACGCGCGCTGTCGGTGCTGCCGAGCCACCAGAACGCGGGATCCTCCTGGTCCACGCCGGCCTGTGTCATCGCGGTGGCGAGTTGCCGCTGATCGGCGATCAGATGCCCTTGACCGCGGCCCAGTCCGGGCAGCGAGTCGACCTCGCCCACGATCCGGGCGGTGATCCGGCCCTCGCCCAGGTCCAGGGTGGTGGTGCCGCCCACGCTCAGCCGTGCCTCGCGCAGTGTCGTGGCGTCGGCGCGCACCGGAAGCGGCGCCGGACCGCCCGCCGGACCCGCGACCAGCCGCACCTGGCTGCCGGCCTGAGTGTCGTAGTCGCTGTCGGACAGACCGCCGAAGGCGTCCGAGGTCGCCGGGGAGGGCCGGATACCGGTGCTGACGGTGGTGCGCAGTACCTCGGAACGACGGGGGGCGATCGAGCACACCCCGGGGGTGCCGGGTTGGTAGCTGTCGGTCAACCGCCCTTTGCAGGCGCCCTCGGTGGAGTCGGCGGCGTGGGCCGTGCCGTCGGCCCAGGCCTGCTCGCCGGGGAGCCGGGAGACCCACCTGTCCGTGGTGTCGCGCGCGCCGACCCGGATCAGTTCCAGGTCCAGGCGCGCGGGACGCGTGTCGGGCTGAGGCAGGACGTTGACGGCGGTCACCGTCAGCGGATACGCCCGGGGGTGGCCGCCGCTCAGCGCCACGCCGAGGGGGACCGCGACGGTGTGTACGGCGCCGTCGGCGGTGGGCAGCCGGGTGGTCACGGCGCTGACGAGGCCGGACGCGTCCTGCACGGTCAGCTCCAGGCTCGGCGCCGCTCGGTTGCCGTCGCTGCGCAGCCGCTCGTCCAGCAGCAGCGCGGTCGGACGCCCGGGGAGCGGTATCCCGAAGACGACCGGTGCCGGGGTGCGGGGAGCGGGCCCGCCGACCGTGCCGACCAGGTCCTCGGTGGCGCCGCCGGGCAGGTTCACCGTGGACCGCGTCACCGGGGCCACGCCGGTCACCGCCGGCAGCGTGCGATAGGCGGTGCCCAGGACGGAGGAGGGGTAGCCGTCGTCCGCCGACGGGGTGATCCGCACGTCCGCGCCGACGGTGAACGCGGCCTGCTCCGACGCCAGACCGCCCAGACAGGCCAGCGCGGTGGTGGCGAAGGCGCTCACCGACATGGCCAGGCACATCAGCACCACCGGCCCCGCGTTGCGCGCGGCCCGCCGGCCCAACTGCCAGCCGGCCAACGGGAGTACGAGACCGCGGCCGCGCCGCCCGAACACGTCCAGCAGCAGCGAGGTCAGCGGCAGCAGCCGCAGCAGCAGGAGTGCGGCGGCGCCGGCCACCAGGGTCGGCACCAGGACCAGCACCGGGTCCACGGAGGCGCTGCCGGTGCCCACGTCGGCGATCAGCGAGTGGTGCCGCCGTAACTCCAGATAACCCAGGGCCGCGACGGCCGGCAGGGCCAGGTCGGCGCCCAGCCGCTGTGCGGCGGCGGCCCGTGCGCCTCGGGCCGGCCGCGACCGTGCCGACGGGAGCACGGGCAGCAGGACCGCCGCCGCGTGCACCAGCAGGGTCACCCCTACGGCCGCCCACGCGTCGGTGCCCCGCCTGCCGGGGTGCAGCAGCCCCGCGAGGAAGGGGGCGGCGACGACGGCCGGGACACCGGTGAGCGCCCACTCGGCCGCCGCGCCGCGCAGCAGCCGGGGGGTGCCGGCGCCTCTGGCCCGCTGGAGCGCCAGTTCCTCGCGCCGGCGCACGGTCAGCTCGCGGGCGGCCAGCACCAGGGTGGCCAGCGCGAGGACCGCAAGCAGCACGCTCGGCAGGTACAGCGAGGACCGGGCCGCCACCGTCGGCACCGTCAAGTCGTCGATCGCGCCCGGCAGTCCGGAGGCCACCGTCACATCGGCCAGCGACGGCCGTCGACCGCCGAACACCGACACGCGGCTCTGACTGCCGGAGAAGGCGCGCAGCCGGTCGCGCAGTCCGGCGAGGCCGTCCGCGTCGAGCCGGGAGAGGTCGGGCTGCACACTCCAGTGGGCCGTCAGATGCCCGTTCAGGACGGCGCTGCCGTTGAGAGCGGACGGCGAGACCACCAGCAGGTCCTGGTCGGCGGTCTCTCCCTGGGCCAGATCGCCGGCCATCGCGGGCCAGAACCCGACGGCACCCGTCGCCCGGAAGACGCCGGTGATCCGCAGGGTCATGGCGCGGTTGAACGCGTCCTGCACGCGGAGACCGGAGCCGGGCCCGATGCCCAGGCGTTTCGCCAGCGCGTCCGGCACCGCCGTGTCGACCGGGGCGGTGGACCCGGTGGAGACCCTGACCTCGGGCAGCGAGGTGAACGCGCTGGCCGGGGCGTCGGCGGCACCGGCCGGCCAGCGTCCGGCGACCAACCGCCCGAACCCGCCCCCGTCCTGCACCGCGACCGGATGCAGTCCGGCGCCTCCGGGGGTGCGCGGTGGGCCCGCGACCCCGTCGATGCCCGTCACCGAGACCGGCGAGGTGCCCTGCAGCCCCACATAGGTCCGCTGCGGCACCCCGGCGAACACCCGGTCGGCGGCGGCCCGCACATCGCGGTCGGCCGCGGCCATTCCTCCGGCCCGGAAGGACGCGTTGACGTTCACCTGCGCGTCGAGGTCGGCGGCCAGCCGTCGTACGGCACCGGCCTGCACCGAACTGCCCGCCAGCGCCGCGAGGGCGGCCAGTGCCGTGGCGCACAGCAGCACGGTCACCGCGACGGCGGCCAGCACCAGTCCGTGCTGTGCGGCCCGCCTGGCGACCACGGGAAGCCGGCGCCGGGCCGGACGCGGAGCGCGCGGGCCGCGCCGCGGCGAAGACCTGACGGCCGTGGCGAACACATGAACCCCCGCAGAATCGAACATGTGACGTACGGCGCGCCACAGTCCTACCAGGCACGCTTCGGGCGACGCAAGAAACGCCGATCGTCGACGTCCGCGAACCGACCTTGCGGATGGCCTCGGTTGAAGCGCGGGAGCGGTGCCGCTACCACCGGTCGCACGCCGCTGACCATTCCTTCGGCCGTCGTGTTCAGGTTGTGTTCAGGCTCGGACGGGCCTCGGCCAACTCACGCACCAGAAGCGCCAAAGCTCTGGCAAAGGGGGCTGGGGCGACCGCCGGACACCGTGTCATCGTGCCTGCCATGACGACAGATCACCTCACGCATCACCGGCCCCCGGGCCATGTACGACACACGGCGAGCAAGGTGCCGGAGGTGACCGTCTACTTCTGGATCATCAAGGTGCTGACGACCGGCATGGGCGAGACGGCCTCCGACTTCCTGGCCCATGTGTTCGGCCCGATCCCCGCCGTCGGCCTCGGCGGCCTCGCCCTGGTGGGCGCCCTCGCGGTGCAGTTCGCCGTCCGGCGGTACGTGGCCTGGATCTACTGGACCGCGGTCGTCATGGTCAGCGTCTTCGGCACCATGGCCGCCGACGTCCTGCACGTCGGCCTCGGTGTGCCGTACGCGGTCTCGACGCCGTTCTTCATGCTCGCGCTGGCCGCGGTCTTCGCCCTCTGGTACCGCTCCGAGGGCACCCTGTCCATCCACAGCATCCACACCCGGCGCCGCGAACTCTTCTACTGGGCAACCGTGTTGGCCACCTTCGCCCTGGGCACCGCCGCCGGGGATCTCACCGCCACGATCGGCCTCGGCTATCTGGGCTCCGCCGTCCTGTACGCAGTGGCGATCGCCGTTCCGGCCGTCGCCCACCGGTGGGGCGGTCTGAACGCGGTGGCCGCGTTCTGGACGGCGTACGTCATCACCCGCCCGCTCGGCGCGTCCGTCGCCGACTGGATGGCCGTCGGCCACGGCCGCGGCGGCCTCGCCATGGGGCTCGGACCGGTCACGCTGTCGTGGACGGTGGCCATCCTCGGCTTCGTGGGGTACCTGGCGTTGTCCCGCAAGGATGTCGGGCAGGGCGGCACGAGGTGAGGGACAGGTTCGTGGTCATCCTGCGGGCAGGGTGACCACGAACCGTGCCCCGGGCGTGTGCCCGGAGTCGTACGTCACCTCGCCGCCTGCGGAGCGGGCGAGACGTCGGGCCAGGGGCAGGCCGAGGCCCGCCCCGCCGTGGCCGTCGTCCGGATCCGCCCGTCGGCCGGGCTCGAAGAGCAGCCCGGCGAACGCGGGCGGTACGCCGGGGCCGTCGTCGGTGACGTCGACGCCCACACCGTCGGGTGTGCGGTGCACGCGGACGGCGACGGCGGAGCGGGCGTAGCGGCCGGCGTTGGCGAGCAGCGGGCCGACGATGCGTTCGAGGAGGGCGGGCGGCACCCCCGCCACCAGAGACGGGCCGTCGACGGTGACCGTCAACTCGCCCGGCACGCACAGGACTTCGGCCGACCGCCGTAGCGTGGGCAGCATCTGGGCGGTGCCCGGAGCGGTGAGTGTGCCGTCGCGGGCGTCGGCCAGCAGGGTGTCGCAGATGGTGCGCATGGACTCGGCGGCCTCCGCGATGACCTGGTGACTGGCGCGGGTCTGGTCGGCCGTGCGGGGGTGGGCCCGCCACCAGTCGAGCTCGGCGATGATCCGGCTCAGAGGGGTACGCAGCTCGTGCGAGAGCTCCCCGGTGAGCTGTCGCTCGTGGCGCAGCAGGGTGCGGATACGGTCGAGGATGGCGTCCAACGACGCGCCGAGACGGGCGAGTTCGGCCGGGTGCCGCATGCTGCCGAAACGTTCCCCGGAGGCCACGGCGCTCCACTGGCCGGCCTGGTCGGTCATCGTGCGCACGGGACGCAGGGCGCGGCCGACCGCCAGCCGGGTCAGGACGTAGGTGCAGGCGAGCATGACGGCGTCCAGGGCGAGCGATCCCAGGAGCAGGGTGTCGGCCGAACTCCGGTAGGGGGAGAGGTCCAGCGCGGTGACGACCATGGCCCGGCCGGTGCCGCCGGGGACCGGACGGGAGCACAGGCGCAGCGGCCCGTGGACGTCGGCGGTGACGCACCGTTGTCCGCCGCGCCCGGCGAGCGCGTCGGCGACCCGGGTCAGGGAGCCCGCGGCCGGCGGCGCCTCCAGCAGCTGCCGTCCGGAGTAGATCCACACGTCGGCGTCGAGGAGCTCGTCGTGGGAGGTCTCCAGGACGCGCACCGTCGGGCCGCTGGTGTCGACCGTGGTCGCGACGGCCGCGGCGCGGGTGCGCAGCTCGTCGTCCGCCTGGTGCTGGAGGCGGTGACCGGCCACGGCGTTGAAGGCGACGGTGAGGACCAGCATCAGCAGCGTGGCCGTGACGAGGGCCACGAGCGAGAGCCGGCCGCGCAGCGTGCGGGGCGCCGCACGGCGCAGTAGGGCGCTCATGTGCCGCCGGCGAAGGACACCGCTCATGCCAGGTGGTGCCCGATCCCGCGAGCGGTGCCGATCGTGCGTTCGCTGCCCGCCTCGCGCAGCTTGCGGCGGAGCCGGGTCAGGTACTGGTCGAGGGTGTTGTCATGGACCCGGGCCCCTTCGGGCCAGCCGGCCCTGACCAGTTCGCGGCGGCCGACGATCCCGCCGTGGGCGGCCATGAGCGCGGCCAGCAGCCGGAACTCGGTCGGCGTCAGATCGACCCGCGCGCCCCGGACGTCGACCGTGTGCCGGACGGCGTCCAGCACCAGGTCTCCCGCAGTGGCGGCGGGCGGCGGCGCGGCCCGTTTGAGGGCCGCCCGCAGCCGGGCGGCGAGTTCGGCGAGATGGAAGGGCTTGGACAGATAGTCGTCGCCGCCGGCCGAGAACCCCGCCAGCCGGTCGGGCAGCCGGTGGTGCGCGCTGAGGAAGACGACGGGGGAGCGGAACCCGTTCGCGCGCATCGCCTGGCACACGTCCCGCCCGTCGGCGTCGGGCAGCCCGATGTCCAGCACGGCTGCACAGATGTCGTCGGTGGCCAGCCGCAGGGCGGTCGCGCCGTCCGACGCGGGGACGGTGTCGAAGTCCTCGTCGCGCAACCCGCGCATCAGCACGTCCCGCAGCGCGTGATCGTCCTCGACGACCAGGATGGTCCGGCGCATGATGCTCCCCTGGGTGACTACAATTCTGTAGACCGTCTACGGCACTGTAGACGATGGTGGGACGGGAGTGCGCCGCACTGCGGTCCTGGTGCGGGCATCCGACGGCACGGTCCGGTCACCGGGCGGACGCCTGACCGCGCCGTCCGCACGTCACCCCCTCCGACGGACATCGAAGCGCCCGACCGGGGCACGCGGGAGAGTGGGCCACTTACCGTGCGCCCGCGCAGCGGCCCGTCCAGTGTTTCCAGGAAGGCATCATGGCGTCGTCTCATACGCACAAGTGGGGCTCACGGAACGGCAGTTCCACGGGCGGCCGAAGCCGCGCGCCGGGCGAGGCCGAGGGGAAACAGGCGCTGGCCGCCACCGGGCGCGCCGGATTCGTCGCACGAGGCGTCGTCTACGTCCTCGTCGGCGCCCTCGCCCTGCGGATCGCGTTCGGCGACAGCGGCCCGGAGGCGGACCGGCAGGGCGCGTTGCAGCAGGTCGCGGCGCAGCCCTTCGGCAAGGTGATGCTGTGGATGCTGGTCGTCGGCTTCGGCTGCATGGCGATCTGGCGGGGTTCCCGGGCACTGCTGGCCAAGGGGCCGAAGAACAAGGTCGGTTCGCGGTTGCTGGACGGGGGCCGGGCCGTGTTCTACGGCTTCGTCTGCTGGGGTACGGCCTCCTTCGCCGCCGGTACCGGTGGGTCGTCCGGCAGCGACGCCAAGTCACGGGACTGGACCGCCTCGGCGCTGAAGCTGCCGGGCGGCCAGGTCCTGGTGGGTCTCGTCGGCTGCGTCCTGATCGGAGTCGGTGTGACCCTCGCGGTGCGCGCGGTGATGCGGCGATTCCTGCGGAGGCTGGAGACCGGGCGGATGAGCCGCCGGGTACGGCAGGTCGTCACCGCCCTCGGTGTCGCCGGCGGTGCGGCGCGCGGTGCCGTGTTCGCCGGGGTGGGCGTCTTCGCGCTGGTGGCGGCCGTCCGCTTCGACCCGCACCAGGCCAAGGGCATGGACGCCACCCTCCGCACCTTCGCGCACACTCCGGTGGGCCCGTGGCTGCTGGTCGCGGTGGCCGTCGGACTCGTCCTGTTCGGCGGATTCTCCTTCGCGTCGGCACGCTGGCGCCGCCTGTGACCGGTGCTCGGCCGAATCCGGTGGGCGGGGCCGGGGAACAAATATCCGTCCGCGCAGACATGAAGTCGCCCGGAGCGGGCACGTGGGGTTCGTCCTGTCCTCCCACTCAAGGCGGCATCGTGGTTTCCTCCGTGAACACCCTCGGCGCAACTGCCCCCGCCCGCGCGGGAACACGGCAGACAGTGGACGAACTGCCGTGGATCGAGGACGGGTCCAGGGTCGCGCCCAAGGACGCACGCGTGATGTCGAGGCTCTTCCTGGACCGGCTGCGGGAGCTTGAGGAGGGCACCCAGGAGTACCAGTACGCGCGGAACACGCTGATCGAGATGAACCTGTCCCTGGTGGCCTTCGCCGCCCGCCGCTTCCGCAACCGGGGCAGCGGCGACATGGAGGACGTCATCCAGGTCGGAACCATCGGCCTCATCAAGGCCATCGACCGCTTCGACCTCACCCGCGAGGTCGAGTTCACCTCCTTCGCCATCCCCTACATCGTCGGCGAGATCAAGCGCTTCTTCCGCGACACCACCTGGGCCGTCCACGTCCCGCGCCGCCTCCAGGAACTCCGCGTCGACCTCGCCAAGAGCAAGGAGACCCTCGCCACCGAACTGGGCCGCAACCCCACGGTCAAGGAACTCGCCACCCACCTGGAACTGACCGAGGACGAGGTCATCGAGGGGCTCATCGCCGCCAACGGCTATGTCGCCGGCTCCATCGACACCCCGGGCGGCGACGACGACACCGACGGCGCGCCGAGGTACAGCGACACCCTGGGCGACGCCGACCCGGCCCTGGAACTGTTCGAGGACCTCCACACGCTCGGCCCGCTGCTGCAACGGCTCGACGAGCGGGAGCGGACCATCATCGAGATGCGCTTCGGCCAGGAGCTCACCCAGGTCGAGATCGGCCGCGAACTGAACCTCTCGCAGATGCACATCTCCCGCCTGCTGAACCGCACCCTCAAGAAGCTGCGCACCGGCCTGCTGTCCACGTGACCCCCACCCGCACCGCGCCGAAAGGTCAGGGATGAGCGCCGAGCACGATCCGCTCCACCAACCGTCCGCACCCGTCGTCACGGAGCCGGTACCCGACCTCCAACTCCAGCTGCTGGTACGGCTGATCGGCCAGGACGCAGAGGCCGCCCTGCCCATCACGCTCACCGTCGGGGGCGCGTTCCTGCACGGCGACCTGATCTCCCACGAGGCGTGGACCACCGACTGGGCGCACAGCCTGCACGGTCTCGACGGCCCCGGCGCGAAGCTGCTGGAACGGTTCCCGGAGCAGGTGGACGAGGTGGTCGAGGAGCGGCAGGGCCGGTCCGCGCCGCAACGGCTGCCGCAGTGGATCCATCTGCGCGACGCCACCGGCGTCGCCGCCGGAGGCGGCTCCGTGGTCATGCCCCTGTGGCGTGGCCGGCTCACGGACGTGTCCGGCTGGTCGCTGGGGAAGCCGAAGTAGTCGTCGCGGGCGTCCGCCACGGCGCGGGTGGAGTGGGTGGGTGAGGAAGCGGTCTGTGAGGATGGGCCCATGGATGTGCGCAGCAGAAACCGGGTGACGGTGACCGGCCGGGCCGGCGGGCCGGTGGTGGTGCTGGCGCACGGATTCGGGTGCGACCAGCACATGTGGCGGCTGGTGGTGCCGCTTCTGGAACACCACTTCACCGTGGTGGTCTTCGACCATGTGGGAGCCGGACGCTCCGATCTGTCGGCATGGAGTCCGGAGCGCTACTCCACACTGGACGGCTACACCGAGGACGTACTGGAGATCTGCCGTGAACTGGACCTCGGCCCGGTGACCTTCGTCGGGCACTCGGTGAGCGCGATGATGGGCGTCCTGGCCGCCGCGCGGGAGCCGAAGGCGTTCACCGGCCTCGTGCTGCTCGCCCCCTCGCCGTGCTTCGTCGACGATCCGGCCACCGGCTACCGCGGCGGGTTCAGCGCCGAGGACATCGACGAGCTCCTGGGCTCCCTGGACGCGAACTACCTGGGCTGGGCGGGCGCCATGGCACCGGTGATCATGGGCAATCCGGAGCGCCCGGAACTGGGGGAGGAGCTGACCAACAGCTTCTGCCGCACCGATCCGGAGATCGCCCGCTCCTTCGCCCGCGTCACGTTCCTCTCGGACAACCGGGAGGACCTCGCCGGCGTCACCGTGCCCACGCTGGTCGTGCAGTGCTCCCGGGACGCCATCGCGCCCCCGGAGGTCGGCGAGTTCGTACGGTCCCGGATCCCGGGAAGCCGCCTGGTCACCCTCAAAGCGACCGGACACTGCCCCCAGCTCGCCGCGCCCGAGTCGACGGCCGCCGCGATCACCGACTTCGCCGAGGCCGCCCGCCGATGAACACGAGCGGCGAGACCGGGAGCGGCGATCACCGATCTCCCGCCAGACAGCCCGGTGCCGAGCACGCGGCGTTCTCCGCGCTGCTGGAGGACAGCGCCGAGGACCTCTACGAACACGCGCCCTGCGGCTACCTGTCCACACTTCTGGACGGCACCATCGCGAAGATCAACAGCACCCTGCTCGACTGGCTCGGCCACGACCGCGGTGACCTGGTGGGCCGCAGGACCTTCTCCGACCTGCTGACCGTGGGCGGCCGGCTCTACCACGAGACCCACTTCGCCCCGCTGCTGCGCATCCAGGGCGAGGTCAGCGGGATCGCCCTGGAACTGAAGGCGACCGACGGCACCCGGCTGCCCGTGCTGGTGACCTCCACGGTCAAGACCGGCGAAGACGGCCGGCCGCTGCTGATCCGCACCACCGTCTTCGACGCCCGCGACCGCCGCGCCTACGAGACGGAACTGCTGCGAGCCCGCCGCCAGGCCGAGCACGAACGCGAAGAGCTCATGCGCCTCAACGCCACCCTGCAGCAGACCCTGCTGCCGCCCACACTCGTGAACGTGCCCGGACTCGACGTCGCCGCGTACTACCACGTCGCCTCCACCGACATGGTCGGGGGCGACTTCTACGACCTCTTCCCGCTCTCCGCCGGGACCTGGGGGCTGTTCCTCGGGGACGTGTGCGGCAAGGGCGCCGCCGCGGCGGCCGTCACCTCGCTGGCCCGCTACACGCTGCGCGCCGCCGCCGTCTACGACCCCGACCCGGCCGCCGTCCTGAGCAACCTCAACACCGTCCTCAACCACGAGTACAACGGCCACGACCCCCGGTTCTGCACCGTCGTCTTCGGGCTGCTCACCCCTGAGGGCGAGTACGGCGGCTTCCGCATCACGCTGGCCAGCGGCGGCCACCCCCCGGCCCTGCTGCTGCGCGCCGACGGCAGCGCCGACCAGGTGGACACCCCCGGCGGACAGCTCATCGGCGTCCTGCCCGACGCCCACATCGCCACCGCCACCGTGCACCTGGCGGCGGGCGACACCCTGCTGCTGTACACGGACGGTCTCACCGAGGCCCGCCAGGCCCGCACCGGCGACGGCGGCCGCTACGGCGACGAGGCGCTCCTCGACTTCGCCCGGGCACTGGCACCCACCACCGCCTCCGACGCCGTCGCCGCGATCCGCGACCTGCTCGACACCTTCGGCACCGGCATCGACGACGACACCGCCGTCCTCGCCATCAACGTGCCCCGACCGCCCAGCGAAGAGCAGCAGTGAACCGACTCGCCGTGCAGACCCGGACCACACCCGCGGGCCCCGTCGTCGAACTGACCGGCGAGCTCGACTACGACAGTTGCGTCCAGGTGCGTGAACTCCTGCCAGAGCTCGCGCTCCAGGACGGTCAGCAGCTCGTCGTGGACCTGACCGGGGTCACCTTCTGCGACTCCAGCGGCATCACCGCGCTGCTCGCGGCCCGCAACCACGCCCTTGCCGCGCGGGCAGGAATCGCGCTGGCCGCGGTTCCCGCGCATCTCGGCCGGATCTTCCAGATGGTCGGCCTGGACCAGGTCTTCCCCACCCACCCCACCGCACAGGCGGCCGAAGCGGCCTGGACCCCTCCGGCGGCCGGGCCCTGAACCGTCAACGCGCGAGATAGAACCGGATCGTCGTGCCGTCCGGAGCCGTATGCACGCGGACGAGGTCGGCGACGGCGTGGACCAGGAGGAGTCCGCGCCCGCCGGGCAGGTCGCGTGAGGACGGGTGGCGGCCGGCCAGCGGATCGGTCAGCCGGCCGCGGTCCTCGACCTCGCAGACGATCTGCTCGCCCTCGGCCCAGATCCGCAGCGTCCCCGAACCGCCCCCGTGCACCACGCTGTTGGTGGTCAACTCCGCGACGGCCAGCGCCAGATCCTGCAGCCCCATGCCCGCCAGGCCCAGACGCTCGGCCTCCTGGACCGCGAAACTGCGGGACTTGGGGAGCTCGCCCGCGTCGAAGGCGACGGAGGCCGCGCCCGGAGGATGGACGAGCGGCTCGTTGTAGCGGGCGATCATCCGCTCGGGGTCGTAGGTGCCGGCGGCGAGCCGACCCTGTCCGTCGAGCACGAGCGGGTGGGTGGCGCGGGCGTCGGCGAGCACCCGCGGTGCCAGGCGGTCCGCGTCGTAGGGGCACAGGATCGTCAACTCGCGGCCCGCGAAAGCGGAGTTGATCAGCGCCTCGTGCTGGACGCACGCCGGGTACTCCAGGGCGGTGCGACCGGGCCAGATCGGTTCCCCTATGATCCGCACCGGGCCGCCGGAGTGCGTGTCGGCGAAGGCCCGCAGCACGCCCGGGATGATCCGCCCCGGATTGCGGCCGACCTCGGTCATGTCGAGGAACCGCACCTCGGCGGCGCCCGGCCCGAGACCGGCTCTGATCAGGTCGAGGTGCGGGCCCGGCACGGCGACCGCGACGGGCTCCCCGGCCGCCAGGCCTTCCAGGACGAAGGGCACCGTGGCCGCCGCGTACTGCTCCTCACCCCGGTAGAACAGCGCGGGATGTACGAACGGTCGACCGTCGGTGGCCGTACTCATCGCACCGCCACCTCGATCCTCGTCGGTCCGGCCGGAACATGTCCACGACGCGCGGCAGTCTACGGGGGTGGCCGCCGGGGCGTCAGGAACAGAAGTCCGTGACCGTGTCGGCGAGGATGTCCGTCAGCCGGTGCAGGGAGGCGATGTCGGCCCATTCGACGGTCTCGTGGGCTCCCGCGCCGTCGGCCCCGAAGAGCAGACAGGGGATCCCGGCCCGGTCCAGCAGGGCGCAGTCGGTCCAGTACGGCTCGGCGAGGACAGCGGGCGTGTGCCCGAGGACGGAGCGCGCGTGGTGGAGCAGCGTGCGTACAACAGGCTGGTCCGGGTCTCCCTCGAACGGCTCGCGGTGCAGACCGCGGCGCAGCTCGTAGGTGAAGTCCGGGACGGTGGCGGTGAGTCGGTCGAGGATCGCGGTCAACTCGGCCTGGACGGTGTCGGCGTCCTCGCCCGGCACGGTGCGCCGTTCGAGGGTGATCCGGCACTGCGCGGGGTAGGTCGAGGGCTCCTCGCCGCCGTGGATGACGGAGGCGTGCACGGTGCCGGAGCCGAGCCGCGGATGCCCTTCGGCCGAGGCGAGGCGTTGGCCCAACTCCTCAACGGCCACCAGGAAATGACCGGCCTTCGCGATGGCGTCGATGCCCAGGCCGGGCTGCGACCCGTGGGCGGCCCGCCCGTGCACGATCACGTCGAACCAGACGAACCCCTTGTGGGCGAGGACCACTTGGAGCCGGCTCGGCTCGGTGACGATCGCCGCGTCGGCGGTGAACGACTCAAGTACCTCCTCTGTGCCGGCACTCGCGTTCTCCTCGTCGGCGACGAGGGCGAGCAGCACATCACCGCGCAACGGCTCCCGCGCGGTGGCCCGGGCGGCGGCGATCATCATGGCCGCGACACCGCCCTTCATGTCGCAGGCCCCCCGCCCGAACAGCTTCCCGTCCTCTGTCCGGGGGCTGAGCGGCTCGCCCTCGTAGCCGCCCAGGCCCACGGTGTCGAGATGCCCGTTGAGCATCAGCGAACGGCCACCACCCGTGCCCCGGGCGATCGCGACGAGGGACGGGCGCCCCGGATTCCGCTCCAGCCGGTGCACCTCGAACCCGCGCGTACCGAGCCAGTCGGCGCACAGATCGGCGATCGCGCCTTCGCCCGCGCCCGAGGCCGCGAGACCCGGGTTGACCGAGTCGACCGCGACCAGCCGCTCCAACAGGCGTACGGGGTCGAGCTCTTCGGACTTCTGCGTCATCGCTGCTCCTCCTGGACGTGGGGGTTGGCGGTCGTGCCCTCGGTGCTCAGCAGGACCAC
Source organism: Streptomyces sp. NPDC050549 (assembly GCF_040655035.1). NCBI lineage: Bacteria > Bacillati > Actinomycetota > Actinomycetes > Kitasatosporales > Streptomycetaceae > Streptomyces > Streptomyces sp. NPDC050549. The sequence goes on along the minus strand of NZ_JBFAJD010000055.1, from coordinate 24,449 downwards.
GGTGGAGTCGGGACCGACGGCCAGGGCTCTACGGCGCCCGGTGGCGCCCGCCCCGGTCAGCGCGGCGCGGGCACCCGCGAGCGAGGCCGCGCCGCAGGGGCCCGCGGAGACACCGGCGGCGGCGAGATCGCGGGCGGCGCCCGCGCTGTCCGCGTCCGTGACCGCGACGGCGGCGTCCAGACCGTCGCGCAGCAGCGGCCACGCCAGGCTGGAGACGGTGCCGCAGTTCAGCCCGGCCATCGTGGTGGTGCCGGTCGGCACACTGACGAGCTCCCCGCGGCCGAGGCCGGCCAGTACACAGGCCGCGGTGACGGGCTCCACCGTCAACAGCGCGGTCGCGGCGGCCCCGTCCCGCCGGCTGCGGTAGTGCGTGACGGCGGCCTGCGCGAGCGAGCCCACGCCCGCCGGGACGACCACCAGGCCCGGCGCCCCGGCGCCCAGCTGCTCGTCGATCTCGGCGAACAGCGTGGAGTAGCCCTCTACGATCCAGCCTGGGATGCGCTCGTAGCCGGGCCAGCCGGTGTCCTGCATGAGCACGGAGTCCGGTCCGTCCGCCGCCTCGGCCGCCCGGCACACGGCCTCGTCGTAGGTGCCGGGCACCAGGACCACGTCCGCGCCCTCGTCCTCGATGGCGGTCACGGCCGCCGGGTGGACGCCTCGGGGCACGAAGACCTGGGCACGCTGCCCGAACTGCCGCGCAATCCGGGCCACGGCCCGGCCGTGGTTGCCGTCGGTGGCGGTGACCAGGCGTACCGGGGTGCCGTCCGTCCGCCGGGCCAGCACCCGGTGGATCGCCCAGGACGCGCCCAGCGCCTTGAACGCGGGCAGCCCCAGGCGCGCGGACTCGTCCTTGACGAACACTCGCCCGATCCCCAACTCGGCTGCCAGAGAGGGGAGTTCGGTCAGAGCGGTGGGCGCGTAGCCGGGCAGCCCGGCGTGGAAGTCCCGCACCTCGGCCGGAGGCGGCGCGCAGGTCCAGGTTCGGGCGCCGGACCTGACGTACCAGGGCAGGCGGCGCGGGGCGGAGCTGTCGGAGAGGAGAGAAGTCGTGGACACCTGATCAGCGTGTGATCAATCGTATGATTAGTCCAGCGCATGTTTCCGAACGGTATTCGTCAGAAAAACTGACCGATGGCGGACCGATGGAGGCCGGTGATGTTCGACCTGCACCGACTGCGCCTCCTGCGCGAGCTGAAGCACCGCGGCACGCTGGCCGCCGTCGCCGCCGCGCTGTCGTACAGCCCCTCCGCCGTCTCCCAGCAGCTCTCGCAGCTCGAATCCGAGGTCGGCGTCCCGCTGCTGGTGCCCGTGGGGCGCAGGGTACGGCTCACCCCGCAGGCGGAGATCCTCGTCGCGCACACCGAGGCCGTGCTCAAGCGGCTGGAGGAGGCCGAGGCGGACATCGCCACCTCCCTCACCGACCTCACCGGCACGCTCCGCATCGCCTCCTTCCAGACCGCGGCGCTCGCCCTGGTGCCGACCGCGCTGACACTGCTGCGCGACGCCCACCCCCGCCTGCGGGTCGAGGTCACCCAGGCCGAGCCGAGCGAGGCGCTGCCCGCGCTCCTCGCCCGCGACTTCGACCTCGTCATCACCGAGGAGTACCCGGGCAACCCGCACCCCCGGCCCGCCGAACTCGAACACGAACCCCTCTGCGAGGACCCACTGCGGCTGGCCACCCCGAGATCCGTCGGCCAGGACACCGGACCGATGGACGCGCTCCGTGCGCTGGCCGACCACCCCTGGGTGATGGAACACGTGGGCTCACCCGCCCGGCACTGGGCCACCGCACTGTGCCGCACCGCGGGCTTCGAACCCGATGTGCGCTTCGAGTCCGCCGACCTGGTGCTGCATCTGCGACTGGCCGAACTCGGCCATGCCGCCGCCCTGTTGCCGGACCTCGCGTGGAACGGTCGCCCGCCCACCGTCACGCTTCGACAGCTCCCCGAGGGCCATCGCGCCCGCTCCCTGTTCACCGCCGTACGCAGCGGACGCGGCCCCCACCCCGCCATCCGCGCCTGCCGCCAGGCACTGCGGCGGGCGATCGCGCCCTAGTACGCGAACTCACCTACGGAGCGGTCCTGTCCAGGTCGAGCCGGCCGACGCGGGCCACGTTCTCCCGGTCGTCGGCGTCCGCGCTCGGCTCCGCCGCGAACCAGGCGTCGAGGATCTCCCTGAGCAGCGGCTCGGACGTCAGGCGCAGGCCGAGGGCCAGCACGTTGGCGTCGTTCCAGCGGCGCGCGCCGTCCGCCGTGTAGGCGTCCGTGCACAGCGCCGCCCGTACGCCCGCCACCTTGTTCGCGGCGATCGACGCGCCCGTACCGGTCCAGCAGCACACGACCGCCTGGTCCGCGGTCCCGGCGGCCACCTCACGGGCCGCCGCCTCCGAGCAGACCGCCCACTGCGGGTCGTCCCCGGGCCGCAGCGCCCCGTGCGTCAGCACCTCGTGACCGCGCTCGCGCAACTCCGCGACGAGGGCGCGCGCCACAGGTTCGTCCATGTCCGAGGAAACAGAGATCCGCATGTCCCGCAGGCTAGTCAGCGGACGCGTTCCGTGCCATCTGCGCGCACACGGGAGCGGTCCCGGCCGCGTCGTAGGGCGGCGACAGACCCCTGGCCCACGACCCGGCGGGAGCCGATGACGGTTACGACCGGCGCCAGTTCTGGTTGGCGCCGCCGGTGCAGGTCCAGATCTCCAGTGCCGTGCTGTTGGCCGTGCCGTGGCCGACCGCGTCCAGACACTTCCCGGAGCCGACGTCGACGACGCTGCCGTCGGAACGCACCCGCCACTGCTGGTGCGTGCCGCCGTTGCAGTCCCAGATCTCCACCGGGCTGCCGTCGGCGGTGGCACCGCCGGTGACCTCAAGGCACTTGGAGCCGTAGACGGTCAGCTGGTTGGTGGTCGTGGAGGTCCAGGTCTGGTTGGTGCCTCCGTTGCAGTCCCACAGGGCCGGCTGGGTGCCGTTGGTCTGGTCGGCACCGGGGACGTCGACGCAGCGGCCGGACTCCTGGCCCTTCAGAGGCGCCGACTCCGCGCCGCGCAGCCAGCTCTGGTTGGTGCCGCCCGTGCAGGTCCACAGCTCCAGCAGGGTGCCCGGGGCGGTGTCCTCGGCCGTGGCGTCCAGGCATTTGCCCGAGGCGGGGTTGACCACCGTGCCGTCGCTGTTCACGGTCCACTTCTCGGTGGCGGTGCCGTCGCAGTCGTGGATCTGCACCGGGGTGCCGTCGGTGGTGGCGCCGCCCTTGGCGTCCAGGCACTTCGTGCCGCCGTAGACGGTGAGTTGGCCTGCCGGGGTCAGGGTCCAGGACTGGTTCGCGGCGCCGTTGCAGTCCCAGAGCGCGAGTTGGGTGCCGCTGGTCCGGCTCGCCCCGGGGACGTCCGCGCACAGGCCGGACTGGCGGCCCTTGAGGATGCCGGCGTGGTTGCCCGGCGGGTTCGCGGTGACGGACAGGTTGTCGAACTGGTCGCTCTGGTAGCCCACCACACCAAGGCCGATCTGTCCCGCCGAGAACGAACTGTCGTCCGTGGCACCGAGGCCGGCGCCGTCGGCGGTGGCGGTGATCCGGTCGCCGGAGAAGCCGAGGGAGAGTGTGTGCCACGCGTGGGTGCCGAGCGCGGCCCGGGTTCCCGAGACCAGGGTGGTCAGGGTGCCGGCCGCCGAGCTCCTGACGATGGACCAGGTGCCGGTGTCGCTCACCCGGAGCAGATAGGCGGCCTGGTGGCTCTGTGGACGGTTCTGGGTGTTGGCACGGCCCAACAAGCTCGACCGAACCGGCCTGTTGGAGGTTCACGTCGACCTTGACGGTGTAGTCGGTCCACGTCGGGTCGCCGAGCAGCGAGAAGGCGTCGGAGTCGTCCTGCCACTCGATCGGCTTGACCGGGGCCACCTGCTGCACGCACTGCCCCGACCGTCCGTCGGCGCACGCACGTGCCTCGAACGCGCCCTGCATGTCGGAGAGATACGTGGCCTCGCTACCGGTGGCGTAGCTGTCGAAGGTGTCGCCGTAGGGCAGGGCGAGGGCGTGGGCCGCGGGCGCGGTGGCGGTGCTCCTGCCCTGGCCGGTGGTCGTGGTGACCGTGTAGATCCAGCCCGGCTGGAGCGTCAGCGAGTACGCGCCGCCGGTCGGGGTGATGTCCTGCGTGTGCACGAAGTCGGTGGCCGGGCCGGGGCTGTTCACCCTGGTCGCGCAGACGTGCACCGCCCCGGTGGACAGACCGCTGCGCACCTGCACGTCGACCGTCTGCGATGCGGTCGCGGTGGTGGTCTCCAGGACCGTGGAGTAGTCGGACCCGTTCGGCGACTTCAGCGTCGCGTAGGTGCCGTCGGACTCGGCGCCCCCGAGGTAGCCCGACGCGGAGTCGACGAACTTCCAGCCGGGCTGGGCGAATTGGGTGACCTGAGCGGTCGCCCAGGTGTCCTCGCCGATCGCGTAGTTGCCGGACCAGGGCGAGTTCGCGATGGCCGGGCCGACGGTGCTGTACGGCAGGTTGGGGTAAATGGCCGCGACCAGCGGCCAGTTGAGATACGCGGTCATCCGGGCGTCCACATAACCGCGCACGATCGAACGGATCAGTGCCGGGGCGCCGGAGTCCATGTCGAGCGAGCCGTTCTCCGACGCCCACAGCGGTTTGCCGTTGTTCTTCGCCGTGGTCGTGCTGGAGCAGGTGTCGGCACTGCCGCCGTCACCGCCCGCGCAGGGGTAGTGGGCGCCGATGACCGAAACGGCGTTGTCGAACGCGGAGTTGACCGCCATGTCGTCCGCGACGCTCCAGCCCGAGTCGTCGCCGACGATCTGTACGGAGCCGTAACCGGCGCTGTCGAGCGCGGACCGCAGCTGGATGTACCAGTCGACGTCGTGGCCCCGTTCGTTCCAGCCGCCGAGATAGCTGATCGTCAGACCGTGCTGCTTGGCACAACCCAGCCAGGAGATCAGGTAGTTGATGGTGTCGGTGGACCAGAACCCGCCGCTGATCCAGCCCGCGGCGGCCCAGGCCGGGCCGTACAGCTTGAGGTCCGGGTTGCGGGCCTCGGCCTGCTCGGCGAGCCAGAACTCGTATCCCGCGTCGCAGTTGACCTGTCCCTTGGTGTGCTCGACGGACGGCTCCGAGCCGTCGGTGGAGTTGGCGTCGCCACCGATCTCCAGTTTCAGCAGCTGCAGGTTCGCGCCGTAGCCCGGCTTGAACAGATAGTCCAGGATCTGCGACCGCTGGGCGGCCGGATAGTCGCGCAGCAGACGGGAGTTGCCTCCGCCGCCGCTGATCGCGCCGATCCCGTCGAACGTCCGGCCGCTCTGACCGCCGTCCACGGTGATCGTGGTGGCTGCCGCGGCGGCGGCCCGGGCCGGCTGCGCGCCGACGGAACAGAGGGCGGCGACAAGCGCCATGACCCACAAGGGCAGGAGATGCCTCAAGGTTCTTCGCACAGTGTCGTCCTTCTCCACCGGGGGGTGAGGACAGCGTCGGAGAGCGCTCTCAGCGCGAATCGGCGGAGCTGTCCGTGGAGGTTTGTGCGACAGTGTGGGGACGTGTTGAATTAGGATCAAGGGTCTATACCTGTTGACCTGCGCACCGGTGATCCGGGCAGTGCACTTCCGGCCAACTCGCCTGCTACGTCGCCGAATCCGCCGTTCCCCGGCCGGTCCCGCCGCTCCACTCCCGGTACGCGGCCACCGCTGTCGGCAGGGTGGGGAAGATGTGGTCCTCGCCGACCGAGTCCACCAGCCCGTACGCCTCCAGGTCGTCGAGGAGGTCCTGTTTCACCCGGGCGAGGGCGAACACCACGCCGCGGTGGACGAGTTCGCGGCGGACATCGTCGACCGCGTCCAGGGCGGTGATGTCCACCTCCACGTTGGCCTCGGTGTTGAGGACGAACCATCGCACCGGGACCGACTGTTGGTCGACCGCGGCCAGCGCGCGCCGGCGGAAGTCCTCCGCGTTGGCGAAGAAGAGCGGTGAGTCGTAGCGGTAGACCAGCAGGCCGGGGATGGTGCGGGCCTGGGGGTAGTCGTCCACGTCGTGCATTCCGGCCACGCCGGGGACCAGGCCCTCGACGGCGTCGTGCGGGCGGGCCACCCGGGTGAGGAGTTCGGCCACCGACAGGCCCACGGCGACGATCACGCCGTAGAGGATGTCCAGAGCGAGGACGCCGGCCAGGCAGCCGAGGGCCAGGAGCAGTTCGCGGCGGCGGAACGCGGCGAGGCGGTGGAAGCCGGTGAGGTCGATCATGCGGACGGCTGCGTAGACGACCAGGGCGCCGAGCACCGCCGAGGGGGTGCGGGACAGCAGCGGGCTCAGGAACAGCAGGACCGCCAGCACGGCCGCCCCGGCGACCAGCGAGTAGGCCTGGCTGCGGGCGCCCGCGGAGGAGGCCAGCGCGGTGCGGCTGGCGCTGCTGCTCACCGGGAAGCCGTGCAGCACACCGGCGCCGAGGTTGGCCGCGCCCAGGGCCAGGAACTCCTGGTCGGCGTCGAGACCGGGGCCCTCGTCCTCGTCGCCGCCGGTGAAGGCGCGGGCGGTGAGAATGAAGTCGGTGTAGCCGACGAGCAGGACACCGAGCGCGGGCAGCACCAGGTGGGGCAGTTCGTTGAGGTCCGGCAGGCCGACCGTGGGAAGCCCTGCCGGGACATGGCCGATCACCTTGATGCCGTACCGGTCGTCGAGGTCGAACACCACCACGGCCGCCGTGCCCAGCACCACGGCCAGCAGGGGACCGGGCACCGCCTTGGACATGCGCGCCACCGTGAAGAGGAACACGAGCACGACGGCGGCGACCAGCAGCGTGGGTACGTGGAGGTGGTCCAGGTGCCGTACGAAGGACCAGAGTTGGGGGAAGAAGGCCGAACCGGTCGTCGGCACCCCGGTGAGCTTGGGCAGCTGGTCCACGATCATGATCAGGGCGACGCCCGCCAGATAGCCGATCAGAACGGGGCGCGAGAGAAGATCGGCGACGAAGCCAAGCCGTACCGCCCACGCGGTCACGCACAGCAGGCCGACCGTGGCAGCCAGAGCGGCGGCAAGCGTGGCGTACTGGCTCGGGTCGCCGGCCGCGAGGGGGCCCACCACGGTCGCCGTCATGAGCGCGGTCGTCGACTCGGGGCCCACGGACAGCAGCCGGGACGAGCCCAGTACCGCGTACAGGGCGAGCGCGGGCAGGATCGCCCACAGTCCGGCGACCGGGGGCAGCCCGGCGACCCCGGCGTACGCCATCACCTGCGGGACGAGATACGCGGCGACCGTGACACCGGCCAGCAGGTCGCCGCGCAGCCAGGCACGCCGGTATCCGGCGAGCGCGGCGATTCCGGGCGTCAGGCGCCACGCCATGCGGCGCTCGCCCGGGCTCTGGGACACGGTGTTCCTCGGCCTGTCGCGTTCAGAGGCTCGCCGCGTGATCCGGGACGTAGGTCTGCAGATCGCGCGGCGGGCGCTCGTAACCGGTGGACGGCGGGCGGGGCGGGAGTTCGAGGACCGGCGGCGTCACCTCGTGGTAGGCAAGGGAGTCCAGCAGGTGGGCGATCATGTTCAGCCGGGCCCGGCGCTTGTCGTCGCTCTCCACGACGTACCACGGGGCCTCGGAGATGTCGGTGTGCACCAGCATCTCGTCCTTGGCCCGCGAGTAGCCCTCCCAGTGGGTGATGGACTCCAGGTCCATCGGCGACAGCTTCCAGCGCCGCAGCGGATCCTCCAGCCGGCGCCGGAACCGGTCCTGCTGCACGGCGTCGCTCACCGAGAACCAGTACTTGCGCAGCAGGATCCCGTCCTCCACGAGCATGCGCTCGAAGATGGGGCACTGGCGCAGGAACAGCTGGTACTCCTCCTTGGTGCAGAAGCCCATCACCCGTTCGACGCCGGCCCGGTTGTACCAGGAGCGGTCGAACAGCACGATCTCCCCCGCGGCCGGCAGATGCTCGACGTACCGCTGGAAGTACCACTGGGTGCGCTGCCGGTCGGTCGGCTTCGGCAGTGCGGCGATCCGGGCGACGCGCGGGTTGAGGTGCTCCGCGACTCGCTTGATGGTGCCGCCCTTGCCCGCCGCGTCCCGGCCCTCGAAGACGATCACCAGCCGGGCGCCCTCGGCCCGCACCCACTCCTGGAGCTTCACCAACTCCGTCTGCAGACGCAGCAGTTCGGTCTCGTACGCCTCGCGCGGCAGCTTTGCCGCCTTCTTGCCGGCCATGCCGCCTCAACCCCTCGATGACGTGCGCAGTCGCTTGTGTCCAAGGTCGAACACCTGGACAGCACCGTACTGATCGCCGGGCGCCCGCGCACCCCCGGACGCCCGCCTGCCGGGTTTGCGGCGGCCGGCAGCGGCAACCCGGAGCCCGTGACTGCGATGACGACCCAACAGGAGCTCGTCCGGTTTCTGGAGGACCGCTTCGCCTGTGCGCAGGCCTGCACCGCCTGTGCGCGGGCCTGTGTGCTGTGCGTCAGCCGCACGGATCCGGACGCCACCGACCACGAGGCACTCGTACGGCAGAAGGCGCTGTGGTGCGCCGAGGTGTGCGACGCGACCTGCCGGATGCTGGCCGAGCAGAACCTCCAGGACGAGTCCGCCCTCCGCCTCCAGGCCAAGTGGTGTCTGCTCGTCTGCCTGGAATGCGCACAGGTCTTCGACGGACGGCCGGGCGCGGAGGCGGACGCGGAGACCTGCCGGGACTGCGCACGGGCGTGCACGGAGTTCCTGGCGACGCTGAACTGACCGGCGCGGGCGCCCTCTTCGCCTGCATCGCCATTCCCAATTTCTGGAACACGTTCTACGGTGTGCGCCGTCAGGACCGGCCTGGGGAAGCCTGGAGGCGCCGTGCATCTCGAATACACGCCCGAGCAGCAGCGGCTGCGCACCGAACTGCGCGCCTACTTCGCCGAGTTGGTGCCCGACCACGCCTACTCCCGCTACGCCGACCCGGCCGCCCAGAAACGCTTCTACCGCGAGACGATCCGCCGGCTCGGCACGGACGGCTGGCTCGGAGTCGGCTGGCCCGAGGAGTACGGCGGGCGCGGGCTGACACCGATGGAGCAGTTCATCTTCTTCGACGAGGCCGCGCAGGCGGGCGTACCGCTGCCGCTGATGGCGCTCAACACCGTCGGCCCGACGATCATGCGGTTCGGCACCGACGAACAGAAGGCGTACTTCCTCCCCAAGATTCTCTCCGGCGAGATCGACTTCGCCATCGGCTACAGCGAGCCCGAGGCCGGCACCGACCTTGCCGCGCTCAAGACCAAGGCCGTACGGGACGGCGACGAGTACGTCGTCGACGGGCAGAAGATCTGGACCACCAACGGCGACACCGCCGACTGGGTGTGGCTGGCCACCCGCACCGACCCGGACGCCCCGCCGCACAAGGGCATCACCATGCTCCTGGTGCCGACCGCAGACCCCGGCTACACCTGCACGGTGATCAACACCCTCGCCTCGCACGACACCACCGCGAGCTACTACGAGAACATCCGTGTCCCGGTCTCCCGCCGCGTCGGCGAGGAGAACCGGGGCTGGCGCCTGATCACCAACCAGCTCAACCACGAACGCGTCACCCTCGCCGCCCACGGCACCATGGCCATCCGCGCCCTGCACGACGTCCAGCACTGGGCCATGGAGACCAAACTCGCCGACGGCCGCCGCGTCGTCGACCTCCCCTGGGTCCGCCGCCTCCTCGCCCGCACCCACGCCAGGCTCGACGCGATGAAACTCCTCAACTGGCAGATGGTGAACGCCGTCCAGGAAGGCACCCTCACTCCGCAGGACGCCTCCGCCGTCAAGGTCTACGGCTCCGAGGCGCGCCGTGACGCCTACGCCTGGCTCATGGAGATCGTCGCCGCGGCGGGCGCCCTGAAGGAGGGCTCCGCGGGCGCCGTCCTGCACGGCGAACTGGAACGCGGCTACCGCTCCGCCGTGATCTTCACCTTCGGCGGCGGCAACAACGAGATCCAGCGCGAGATCATCTCCTGGATCGGTCTGGGAATGCCGAGGGTACGGCGTTAGCCCGCGTGTGACGAAGATTTTGGTTGGCACAAAAGAGGGATAGCCGGCACCAAGATCGCCATCGCTACTCAGAGGCGACGGCGCATCATCTCAATGCAGGCTGCTCGTGCAGCGGTTGACCGGTCACGGGGGTAGGCGGAGCCGAGGTTCATCCCCTCGTCGGTCCTGATGGGCGGCTGCTGCCAGGCGAGACTCATCTGTGCGCCGCCTTCCGCGCGGGCCGTGGCGACGAGGATCGCGTACGGCCCCGCGAGGGACGACGTTTCGATCTGGAGCCATGCCTGGTGGAACGCCATGCGCGCCAGCAGACTGCTGACCTCGTCCGTGAGTTGCTGCCCGATCAGGTCCGAGGACGCAGGGCGGCGTCGTATGCGGTAAGGCGTCTCCAGGTACTCCTCGACCGCGGTCAGGGCTTCGGCCAACGTCTTCGCCCGGTGCTCCCGTCTCACCGCCCGCTGGTTCGTTCGAAGTCCTGGCGAACCCTGGCAGTTGACCTCGACTGCTCCAAGATCCCCGACAGAGTCAAGCTCGGAAGCTGTGTCAGAACCGGTGATCAGTAACGTTCCGTAGCGATCGGCTGAGAACGCGTCTTTGGGTCTGGCGGTTGGGGGTGGGGGCCTGGACGGCCTGGGTCGGCGTGGGGCCGGGTGCCGGTTTGTCGAGGGGGCCGTTGTCCTGGGGTGTGGCCTGGACGGCCCCTGGCCCGCAGTGGGCGTCGACGAGAGGGTGAAGGTGAAAAGGAGACCTTTGTTCCCGCTTTGGTCGGCAAGGTCATGCGGTGGCCGATCCCCCGTCAAGCCGCTGCGCGGTGGCCCTGCCGGGGAGGCCATGACGGAGTCGGCGCCGTTAAGGCCATGGCCGGGAGCGTGCGGGAGCGCTCCGGCCAGGTGCCCGCGCGGGAGACCGTGCGGGCACTCCCCGCGACCGGGGCGGGCGATAGGGGGCGGCCGCCGCGTTGGTCGGCGTCAACGCTGGCGGCCGCTGGCGCGAGGGGTCCCGCCCCTGCTCCCTTTCCGATGCGGGTCCCCTGCGCGGGATCGTCCTCATGGCTCCCGGGGCATCGCGGGAGAGTCCGCCCCGGCTCGAAACAGCCGCGGGACGAGAGATCTGGATTCCGCCGACACGGTCCCGAGTCCAGTCGGATGCGGTGATCGTTTCGGGCCCGGGGCCCGGGGCCCGGGGCCTCTGACGGGTTCTGCCAGCATGAGAGAACCCCTCTCTCGTGTTCGAATCCTAAGGCGTCGCCGCCAGGGGTGACAGCGGGACATCCAGCCTACGGAGGGGAGCGGGTATGCCTCTGTCACCTGCCAGGGGCTTCCTGATGCGCACCCGGCTCCGGGCCGGCTGTTCGAACTCGGCGTAATACGCGTGGGGGCCAGACGGATTGCCTGTGGCCGTTGCATCCGGAGGCGTAGGGGTGTGGGCTTGCCGGCCGCTTTCACCGGTTCGACGGGGTGCGGCGACGAACGGGGCGGTCGGGGAGGCCGGGTGAGGCGGCGGACCATGAGGGTGATGAAGGCCCAGGTCATGTCGGCCGCGCCGTGGGAGATGAGCCGCTCGTAGTCCCGGACATTCTCCTGGCTCTTATGATCCACGAGATGGCCCGCTCGACTCGCCACCGCTTGGCCAGGACGGCGAAGCCGTCCTGGCCCTTGCGGCGGGGCACCGTCTTGACGGTGATGCCGAGGAAGGAGCGAGGGGCCCCGAAGTTTCCGGACAGGCAGCCAATGGGGTTGTCCTGGACAAGGAAGCGAGGAAGAAGTGGCGCCACCCAGTAAGTACTCGCCGGAGTTCCGCGAGGAAGCCGTCCAGATCGCGTTGAGGTCGAGCAAGACGATCTCCGAAGTCGCCCGGGAGCTTGAGCTGAACTCGGAGACGCTGCGCGGCTGGGTGAGGAAGTACCAGAAGCAGCAGGAACCGGCTCCCGATGCGGTACTGACGGTGAACGAGCGGGCGCGCCTGAAGGAACTTGAACGGCGCAACCGCGAGCTGGAGATGGAAAATTCCTTCTTGAAAAGAAGCCGCGGTGATCCAGCGTACTTCGCGAAGGATCCCCGGTAGCAAGCAAGTACGAGTTCATCGACGAGATGCGGCTCGACACCGAGAAGTACGCATACAGCGTCGAGTTCATGTGCGGCCGACTCGGCGTCTCCAGATCTGGCTACTACGACTGGCGATCCTGCCCGGAATCCGCGACGGCCCAGCGGCGCGAGGAACTGAAACTGCTCATCGAGAAGGCCTTCGACCTGTCCGACGGCACCTATGGCGACCGGCGCATCCAGGCTCAGTTGGACCGCTGGGGCGTCACCGCCGGCCTGGAACTGGTCCGCCGACTCATGCGCGAACTGGGCCTGGTGCCCTGCCGGCCGCGGCCGAAGAGGTTCATTCGGCGAGCGTGGGGGCTAGGGCGGCCAGGAGCTCAACGGCCTCCGTGATGTAGCGGTAGGCGGTGGTGGTGCCGATCCCGAAGCCGGCTGCGAGCTGTGCGTAGGGCTGGCCGTTGCGGAGGTGGGCGAGGGTGAGCAGGGCCTGTCGGCCTGCGTTCAGGCGCCGCCCCCGTGTGCCGAGAGCGCGCCGATGTTCTCTCAGGCGGGTGGCGAGGAAGCGGAGGGCAGAGCTGGACACGTCGACGCCGGACGGGTGGACACGCATGCGAAGCCTCTGGTGGAGACGGTTCTCTTGGTCGAAGACCCATCTACCAGGGGCTTCGCCTGTCTGTAAGGCCAACTTCCCCACCAACGCATGAGGTTGGGAAGGCTCACTGCCACAGCAGGGCCTCCTGGTACTCGGCCGGGATCGCATCCCGCACCGCCGGGAGGCCCTGCTGTTGTGAACGCAGTTCCTGCCGTGGGATCGCCCCGGCAGGAACGGCGTTCGGTTGAGCGAGCCCGCCGAACGGTGAGCGGCAGGCTGCTCGGAAGCGGCCTAACTCACGATCCAGACCTGGGCCGCCGCCGGGTGTGCGTCGTCGCAACTCCACTGCATGAGCTGGCTGCCGGCACCGCCGACCGTGTCGAGGCACAGATTGGTGCCCGCGTGCCTGAACTTCGCGCCGATCTTTTGGTCGACGATCACGGCGGTCTCGACCCACTGTTCCGACGCCAGCCCGTCACAGAGGTACTCGTCGACGGCCTCGCCCGGAACGCTGGTGCCGTTGTTGACCTCGGCGCAGTACCCGCTCGCCTGATTCACCAGGTAGTAGGTGTCCGGCGAACCGGTCGACACGAACGCCCAGTTCTGCGTGCTGGAGCCGTTGCAGTTGGCCAGCTGAAGTCTGACGTTGAGCACCCCGCCGGGCGCGTCCACGCATTGGCTGTAGGCCATGTTCTTGATCGTGTGATAGCTGCTCGCGGCAGCGGCGGCCGTGACACGAGCGGACACTCCCGCCGTAGAGTCCGGCGTCGGCACGGCGGCACTCGCTCCCGTCGCCAACGTGACCATGCCCGCGCAGCTCAGAAGCGTCGCCGCCAGGACGGTGATCCTGTTCTGGATCTTCATTGTCGCAACTCCTATGACTTGTCGACCGGAAACCCGATTCCGTCTCGCTCGTGGACAGCGTGTTCCGGCGAAAGCGCGCAGTCGCCCTCTGTTCCGCCCAGCGGACCAGCCATCGCTTCCTGGCTTGTGGTCGGCTTCCCAGCGCGCGGCTGTGAGCAACTCAGCAGGCGGGCGCTGAGCACCGCATGCTCTCCTGACCGTACGGCAGCCGACGCGGTGTGTTCGGCCGGGACGCCGTTCCTCGGGCAGAGGCGTGGCCCGACCCTCGTGACAGGGTGGCGTCCGGGAGTGAAGCCCCGAACGCCCCGGCTCTCACGGGGCCCGGCTGTCCCGTGCCGGCCCACGCCGAAGCAGCTCCTGGGGCCTGTCCGTGGCGGATCAGGTCGGTCTCTGCCAACGGCATTGATCAGTGTGGGTGAGCGGGGTCTGGTGCACGCAGCTGCAGGGTGGCGGAGGACGGCGACGTGGTCGGGGAGTCGGCGACCGACGACAACGCTGCTGAGGGTCCCCCTTGCCCTCAAGGCAGTGGGGGAGCGCGCCAGACCCTTGGGACTCCGGCGTGATCCGCCGGGCAGCCCCCTGGGCCAGGCAGGGTTGGGGATTATGCGGGTGACCGATCCCGACCTGCCCGGCCTTCTCCGCCCCTCCTGCTCAGGTGGATTCGCGGACGACGAGCCGGCAGGGAACGCTGTGCAGGCCGGGCGCCGGCTCGGCGTCGATGGCGTCCAGCAGCAGGAGGGCTGCCCGTCGGCCGATCTCGGAGAGGTCCGTGTCGATGGTGGTGAGGGGCGGACGGGAGGCCAGGGCCATGACGTCCCAGTTGTCGTAACCCACGATCGACACCCTGCCGGGGACGTCCAGGCCGTTCTCGCGCAGCGCGTCGGCGACACCCCTGGCGATCTGGTCGTTGCCGCAGAAGAAGGCGTCCGTGTCCGGTGCGGTGCGCAGCACCGCTTCGGCGGCACGGCGACCCCATGCCTCGCTCCACTCCCCGAAGTGCACACGTCCGGTGGCGAGTTCCATGGCGGATTGCTCGAGCAGTTCGAGGGTGTGGCGGGCGCGGTCGCGGGCTGCCGCGTGGTGGGCCGGGCCGGTGATGTGCGCGATCCGGGTGCGTCCGGTGGCCAGCAGGTGCTCGATGGCCAGCTGGGCTCCGCTCCGGTCGTCGGACACGACGGAGATGTCGTCCGGATCGGTGGACGGCGAGAGTGCGTAGACCGTCGGAATCGGTTCGACGCCCTTCAGCGGCGGACGCGGGTCGGTCCGCCGGCCGGTCACGATGATGCCGTCCACCCGGCGGTCCATGAGGTTGCTCAGGTGGTGCTGCTCGCGGATGGCGTCGCCGCGGGTGTCGCACAGCAGCACGGAGATCTTGCCGGCGCCGAGCGCGTCCTCCGCGCCGAGGAGGACGGGTGTGCTGAAGCGGCCGATGCCGTCGGTGGTCATCAGCCCGACGGTCCAGCTGCGGCCGGTGTGCAGGCTCTGCGCCTGCTGGTTGGGGCGGAAACCTAGTTCCTCGACGGCGTCCAGAACCCGTTGCCGGGTCTCCGGCCGCATTCTCCCACCTCCGTTCAGCGCCTTCGAGGCCGTCCCGACACTGACACCGGCCAGTCGTGCTACGTCGGTGAGCTTCGCCCGCCCGGTGGACGGAAGACCTGGAGCGGCAGTCACGCGCAACCCTTTTCCTAGACGATGCCTGCAGGGTGCATCCTGGCACCGTTCCGGGCTGCTGGCCAGTTCCGAACCGCCATTGAAAATACTTGTGCGCATCCCTTGACGCGCACTCGTCCCGCTTCCTACCTTTCCCGACAGAAAAACGTTTGCCCAAAGCGGGTTCGAGAGCACGGAGCAGCGCCCGTCCTAATCTCCGGGACACCGCGACGCCACCCACGCGTCGGGTCCCCGACTCGTTTCCCACCTACCTCTCCGGAGAACCATGCCCCGCCCACGTTCCGCCGCGCCTTCCTCCCCGGCCTCGGCCCCGTCCGAACAGGCAGGCACCTTCACGGGACCGGTCCGCCTCGGACCGGGCGCCAAGGCCGCACTCGCCCCTGTCGCAGTCGAGGTACGCGCCGGCTTCTGGAGCACCCGCCGTGAGGTGAACGCGCGTACATCCCTCCCGCAGGGCCCCGAACTGCTCGAAACGGCAGGGAATCTGCACAATCTGCGGCTGGCGGCGGGCACGGTCGAGGGAGAGTTCCGGGGCGCGTACCCGTTCGTGGACACGGATGTCTACAAGTGGCTGGAGGCGGCCTCCTGGCAGCTGGCCCAAGGCCCGTCCGCCGAGCTGGAGTCGGACGTCGACCGGATCGTCTCGCTGGTGGCAGCCGCGCAGCAGACCGACGGCTACCTCAACACCTGGTTCCAGCTGGTGAAGGGGGGCGAGCGGTACAAGGACCTCCGCTGGGGCCACGAGCTGTACTGCGCGGGCCATCTGATCCAGGCGGCCGTCGCCCATCACCGGGCCACCGGTCGGACCGAACTCCTCGATGTGGCCCGCAAGTTCGCCGACCAGGTCGACTCGGTCTTCGGGCCGCCCGGCAGCGGCAAGGAGATCGACGGCATCGACGGCCACCCGGAGGTCGAGACCGCCCTGGTCGAGCTGTACCGGGAGACCGGCGAGCGCCGCTACCTTGATCTGGCCGGATACTTCGTCGACCGGTTCGGCCACGGCCTGCTGGGCGGCGAGGCGTACTGCCAGGACCGGGTGCCGCTGCGCGAGGCGGACAACGTGGAAGGCCATGCCGTCCGGCAGTTGTATCTGCTGGCCGCCGCCGCGGACCTGGCCACCGAGACAGGGGAAGCCGAACTGCGCTCCGCCGCCGAGCGGTTGTGGCATGCGATGACCACCACGAAGACCCATCTCACCGGCGGGCTCGGCGCGCACCATGAGGAGGAGGACTTCGGCGACCCCTACGAACTGCCCAACGAGCGGGCGTACTGCGAGACTTGCGCGGCCATCGCGTCGGTCCAGTGGAGCTGGCGGATGGCCCTGCTCACCGGTGAGGCCCGCTACTCCGACCTGATCGAACGCACCCTGTACAACGGCTTCCTGGCCGGAGTGTCCCTGGACGGCGAGCGCTGGCTCTACGTCAATCCGCTCCAGGTCCGCGACGGCCACACCGACACCGGCGGAGATCAGTCGGCCCGCCGCACCCGCTGGTTCCGCTGCGCCTGCTGCCCGCCGAACGTCATGCGGCTGCTGGCCTCCCTGGAGCACTACCTCGCCACCAGCGACACCGGCGGCCTCCAGATCCACCAGTACGCCACAGGCCGCTACGCGGGCGACCTCGACGGGACCTCGGTCGCGGTGCGCGTCGAGACCGAATACCCCTGGCAGGGTGCCATCGGCGTGACCGTCGAGGACACCCCGGCCGACCGGCCCTGGACCCTCTCGCTGCGTGTCCCGCAGTGGTGCGGCGAGTACCGGGTGCGGTGCGGGGACACGGAGTACGACCAGACCGATGCCCCCGTGGCCGACGGCTGGCTGCGGCTGGAGCGCACCTGGGCCCCCGGCGACCAGGTGGTCCTCGAACTCGCCCTCGAGCCTCGCCTGACCGCGGCCGACCCGCGAGTGGATGCCGTGCGCGGTTGCGTGGCGATCGAGCGCGGGCCGCTCGTCTACTGCCTGGAGCAGGTGGACAACCCCGGCGGCGGTCTGGACGACATCGTCCTCGACACCACCCGCCCACTCGCCGTCGAGCACTGTCCGGACCTGCTCGGAGGCGTCACCACGGTGGTGGCGGCCGGCCATCGCCGGCCCATCGCCGACGCGGGCTGGTGGCCGTACACCTCAGCGCACGGCGAGGCACCGGACACGGACAACGATCCGGTCGAACTCACCGCCATCCCCTACTACGCGTGGGCCAACCGCCAGGACGGCAGCATGCGCGTCTGGCTGCCCACCTCCTGAGCCCTCCACATCCATCCCCCGCTTCCTCTCCCTACGAGCCGCACCAAGACAACGAGGTCACCGTGAGAAACACCCGCCGCACCCTCATCGCCGCCATAGCCACCGTCGGCGCGCTCACCACCGTCGCCGCCTGTGGCGGCGGTTCCGACTCCTCCGCCTCCGGTTCCGGCAAGGCCGGCGGGACGTACAACTTCTGGGACCCGTACCCGCAGTTCGACGCCTCCTCGCCGTGGGGCAAGCTCGTCACGAAGTGCGGCACGGACGCGGGGGTAAAGGTCAAGCGCATCGGCATGGACACCACGGACCTGGGCAACAAGGCGCTGCTGGCCGCACAGCAGGGCAACGCGCCCGACGTGATGCTGGTGGACAACCCGGTCGTCTCCACGCTCGTGGAGGCGGGGATCCTCAACAAGACGAGTGACCTCGGCCTGGACACGAAGTCGATCCAGAAGAACATCCTCGGCGCGGGCGTCATCGACAACGCCTCCTACGGGGTGCCGATCGGCGCCAACACCCTCGCGCTCTACTACAACAAGAAGATCCTCTCCGCCGCGGGCGTCGACGCCGCCTCCATCAAGGACTGGAACTCCCTCACGGCAGCCCTGAAGAAGGTCAAGTCGGCCGGGAAGAAGGGCATCACGTTCTCCGCGATCAACACGGAGGAGGGCAGCTTCCAGTTCCTGCCCTGGTTCTGGGGCGCGGGCGGCGACCTCACCAAGCTCAACTCGGCCAAGGGAGTCGCCGCCCTCTCCTTGTGGAAGCAGTGGGTCGACGCGGGATACGCGCCCAAGGACGTGCTGCAGAACACCCAGACCACCAGCTGGCAGGAGTTCGCCACCGGCGAGTACGCGTTCAGTGAGAACGGCACCTGGCAGCTCGGCAACGCGGACAAGGCCGGCTTCGAGTACGGCGTCATCAACATCCCCGGGCAGAACGGCGGCTCCGCGCCGGTACCGACCGGCGGCGAGTTCGTCACCGTCCCGGTCCAGAAGGACTCCTCCCGCTACGACGTCAGCAAGAAGATCGTCACGTGTCTGACCAGCTCCGCGAACCTGCTGTCCACGGATACGGCTCTGACGTACGTGGCGCCCACCGCGGAGGTGCAGGCTCAGCAGGTGAAGCAGAACCCCGAGCTGAAGCCGTGGGTCGGCGCGGTGGCGGCGGCGCGTGGCCGCACCAGCGGCGGTCTGGGCACCAAGTACCCGACGATCTCCCAGCCGATGTGGACCGCCGTGCAGTCCGCCCTGTCGGGCGGCAAGGCCCCGCAGGCGGCCCTCGACACCGCTCAGACGGCCGCGGGCAAGGGCTGACACCCGGCCTCGCCGCTTCTCCGGAAACCGCACGCAACCGCGCCCGCCCGGACACCGCCACCAGCCCGGACACGCCACCCGCATTCAGGAGTACGCATGACCATCGCCCGCGTCGACCGCCGCTCGCGGCGGTCCCCGGCCGGGTCCGGGGCGACCGGCACCGGACAACGGACGGACGCGTCGGCACTGCGGCGCCGGCACCACCGGGGTAGCCGGCTCACCGCGCTGGCCTTCACCATCCCGCTGATCGTCTACCTTGCCGCCTTCTACGCCTATCCGCTCTACCGCAATCTCGACCTGAGCCTGCGCGACTACACCGTCCGGTCGTTCGTGCAGGGGGACGCGCCCTTCTCCGGCCTGGACAACTTCAGGACCGTCCTCGACGATCCGACGTTCGGCCCCGCGATGCGCCACACCTTGATCTTCACCTTCGCGTCGATCGCCTTCCAGTACGCGGCCGGGCTCGCCCTCGCCGTCTTCTTCAACCGGCACTTCCGGCTCGCGCCCACCCTGCGCGCCCTGTTCCTGATCCCCTGGCTGCTGCCGCTGATCGTGTCGGCGTCGACGTGGTCGTGGATGTTCAACAGCGAGTCCGGGGTCATCAACTACGCCCTGCACCTGGTGGGCGTGTCCCCGGTGGACTGGCTCAACTCGCCCGACTGGGCGCTGACCTCGGTCGTCATCGCCAACATCTGGATCGGCATCCCCTTCAACCTGGTCATCCTCTACAGCGGGCTCCAGAACATCCCCGCCGAGCTGTACGAGGCCGCGTCCCTGGACGGGGCCGGGGCCTGGCAGCAGTTCCGCCGGATCACCTTCCCGCTGTTGCGCCCGGTGTCGGCGATCACCCTGCTCCTCGGGCTCGTCTACACGCTCAAGGTGTTCGACCTGATCTGGATCATGACCAAGGGCGGCCCCGGCGACGCCTCCTCCACCCTCGCCACCTGGTCGTACCAGCTCGGCTTCGGCACGCTCCTGCCGAAGTTCGGCCCCGGCGCGGCCGTCGGCAACATCCTCATCCTCATCGCACTCGTCTTCGGCCTGCTCTACATCCGCGTCCAGAGGAGGCAGGAAGCATGAAGTCCCGTACGGGAAAACGCCGTTACACCGTCATCGGCCTCCTGCTGACCGCCCTGATGCTGTTCCCCGTCTACTGGATGCTGAACGTGTCCCTCACCCCGCAGCAGGACATGCGCAAGAGCCCGCCCGACCTGCTGCCCCTGCACCCCACCTTCGAGGGCTACCGCGCCGTCCTGAACGATCAGATGCCCTACCTCGGCACCAGCCTGCTCATCGGCCTGGGCACGGTCGCCCTCACCCTGCTGCTCGCCGCCCCGGGCGGCTTCGCGCTGGCCAAACTCCGGCCCTTCGGCGGAGGAGTCCTCGGTCTCGTCCTGCTGATCGCCCAGATGATCCCAGGGATCGTCATGGCGATGGGGTTCTACGGCATCTTCCTGGACCTCGGCCTGCTCAACTCGTGGTGGGGGCTGATCGTCGCGGACTCCACCATCGCGGTGCCGTTCGGCGTGATGATCTTCACCGCGTTCATGTCGGGCATCCCCGGCGAGCTCATCGCCGCGGCCCGCATCGACGGGGCCGGCACCTTCCGCACCTTCTGGTCGATCGTCCTGCCGGTGAGCCGCAACGCCTTGGTCACCGTCTCGCTCTTCAGCTTCCTGTGGGCCTGGTCCGACTTCGTCTTTGCCAACACCCTCGACGGCGGAGGCGATCTGAGGCCGATCACCCTCGGCATCTACAAGTACATCGGCAACAACAACCAGGAGTGGAACTCGATCATGGCCACCGCCGTCGTCGCGTCGATCCCGGCAGCGGTGCTCCTCGTTCTCGCCCAGCGCTACGTGGCCGCGGGCGTGACCGCGGGCGCGGTCAAGGACTGATCCGCCATGCCCACCGCCCTCGGCCCGCCGCCCGGTAGGGGCCGTGGTCCGCCCCTGCCGCTCCGGCCGACCGGACAGAGCCGTCACCCGCTGTGCGGGGCCAAGTCCCCGGAGCCCGTCGGCCGGTCCCCCCAGGCCGACCCGGCGTGTCCCGCACCACCGCCAGATCCCCATCCCCCTCAGGAGAGCCGCTGATGTCATACCTGAGTACCCGTCACCGTTACAGAGCACCTGTCGGCCGCGCCACCGCCGGCGCTCTGGCCACAGCCCTGGCCGCCACTGCCGTCGTCCTGACGGGCGCACCCGCTCAAGCCACCCCTACGTCGGCCACCACCTTGGTCGTCAACGCCGCGCAGAATCTGCGGTCCGTGACCCACGTCGGCACGGGCAGCCTCTACGGCCTGTCGAGCGCGAGCACGCCCGCCGACAGCGTCGTGCAGGCCCTGAAGCCCAACACCTTCGTCCAGATGGCGCCGGGTGGAAGCCAGCTTCCCAACGGAGAGCCCGCTCCCGCGGGTGATGCCCTCGTCGTCGCCTCCAAGGCTGCCAACGCGGGCGCCAAGGTGGTCGTACGGATGCCGGACTGGTACCCGGATTTCCCGTACAAGTGGGTGAGCTGGAGCGACTGGCTGTCCGCCGTCGACAAGCAGGTGGCCGCGGTGAAGTCCTCCGGCGCCACGAACATCAGCGCGTACGAGCTGTGGAACGAGCCCGACTGGACCTGGGACACCACCAACGCCGGTGCCTTCGACGCCGGTTGGGCCCGTACGTACAACGAGGTGCGCAGCAAGGACGCCACGACCCCGATCCAGGGCCCGAGCTACTCGGCCTGGAACCAGTCCTGGATGACCACCTTCCTCACCGACGCCAAGGCCAGCGGCACGGTCCCCGACATCGTCGCCTGGCACGAACTCCAGGGCAGCTCCGGCATCGCCGCCCATGTTGCGGCCTACCGCTCGCTGGAGAGCAGCCTCGGCATCAGCCCGCGTCCGATCGCCATCGAGGAGTACGGCACGCCCTCCGAGATGGGCAACTCCGGTGCACTCATCGGCTATGCCGCCAAGTTCGAGCGCGCGGGCGTCCATGATGCCGAGCTGGCCTTCTGGAACCACTACGGCACCCTCGGCGACACCCTGACCGACACCGGCGGCTCGCCCAACGGCTCCTACTGGACCTACAAGTGGTACGGCGACATGTCCGGGAACATGCTCACCACCACGCCCCCCGCCCAGACCGGCATCGACGGTCTGGCCTCCCTCAACGGCGCGGGCAACCAGATCAGCGTCATCACCGGCGGCTGCACCGGCTCCTGCGCCGTCACGATCAACGGGCTCTCCTCCCTGTCGGCCTACGGCAGCACCGTCCACGTCAAGCTGGAGTACAGCCCCGGCACCGGCCGCACCACCGCCTCCTCCGGCCCGATCACCATCTCCGACACCGACTACTCCGTCTCGAACGGTTCCATCACGGTGCCGGTGACGATGAACGCCTCCGACGGCTACCACCTGGTGATCACTCCCAGTGGCACCTCGACGTCCCTGGCCGGGCGCTACCAGATCACCAACAAGAACAGCGGCCTCGCCCTGGACACCCTCAACGCGGCCACCTCACAAGGCACTTCGGTCGTCCAGGCCACGTCCACCACGGGCACCGACCAGAACTGGACCCTGACGGCCGCCGGTTCGGGCCTCTACAAGATCGTCAACCAGAAGAGCGGCCTGCTGCTCGGCATCACCAACGCGGGCACCAGCGACGGTGGTACCGCCCTGATCTGGGGTGACAACGGCACCGCCGACCACCTCTGGCAGGTCATACCGGCCCGTGACGGCTACTACAAGATCGCCAACTACAACAGCGGGCGACTGCTCGGCGTCGACCAGATGAGCACGTCCTCCGGCGCCCAGGTCCTGCAGTGGTCCGACAACGGCACCGCCGACCACCTGTGGAGTCTGACCTCTCGCTGAGGCGGCCCGACACGCGGCTCCTCGCCTGGCGCTCGGCAGGCGAGAAGCCGTGGCTCTCTCCCGATCCGGACGGAACCACTCGTGGGCCTCCATGGGGTGCTGGGCGAGCAGTTCCAGCAGCAGTCCGCAGCCGGCCGGTCGTCGGTGAGGTACCGCTTGGCCGCCAACGCCCTGGCGTCGTCGACGGTCATGTCCGCAGGAGTGGCGTATTGACGGCCACTCGGTGATCTCCTTTTGAGGCTATGCGGTGAGTTCGGTGGGCAGGGCGGTCTCGTCGGTTTCTGACCCGATCGGGTGGAGACGGGCCTTGGCGAGGAGTTCGGCGCCCATGTAGCGGCGGGCCTCGGTCCATTCATCGTTCTGCTCGGCCAGGACCGCGCCGACGGGGCGGATCAGGGCGGTGCGGTCGGGGAAGATGCCGACCGCGTCGGTGCGGCGTCGGATCTCCTTGTTGAGTCGTTCCTGCGGGTTGATGCCCCTATGGTCCGTCAAGCGGCAGCGGGCAGTTTGACGGTCTGGATGGCGTTGCTCGGCTTCAGTTGGGTGTAGATCTCACGCGCGATATAGCGCTTGAGGCATCGGATTACCTCACGACGGCTCTTGCCTTCTTGGGTGCGTCGTTCCAGGTAAACCTGGGTGCGGACGTCCCACCGCAGGCGGCTTTGTGTGATCCGATAGAGCGCGGCGTTGGCCTGGCGGTCGCCGCCGCGGTTGAGCCTGCGTCTGTGAGTCTTGCCGGATGACCGGTCGACGGGGCTGACACCGCACAAGGCGGCGAACGAGGCTTCGTTGGAGAGTCGTTCAGGGTTGTCACCTGCGGTGACCAGGAGCACGGCAGCGCTGTCGGGTCCGACGCCGGGGGTTTCCAGGAGAGTTGGTGTGTGACGTCGGATGGTGGAGGTGACGATGGGTGAGATCGCGATCCTCGTCCGTCAGGTGCTGGACTCTGCTTGCCAGCAGGCGCAGGGTGGAGGTGACGGCTTCTGAGGCGGCGGATGGCTCAAGGCTGGCGCAGGCGGGGATGAGTCTGGGGTTTCTGAGCGGGGACAGCTGTTCGCGCAGGTCTGCTGGAGCGGTGACCAGCACGGCCTTGAGCTGGTTGATCGCCTGGGTGCGGGCCTTGATTGCGGAGTCTTTGGCGAGCTTGTAGGCACGCAGGTCCTCCACGGGACCGTCGCCGGTTTTGGGGACGGCGGTGGCACGGCCGCTGAGAACCGCGCGGGCGGCTGCCTCTGCGTCGACCGGATCGCTCTTCCCATACCGGCGTCGGGCAGCCTTGTCGGGCTGGTTGACCTCGACGACCGTGATCTGTTCCGCGCGCAATTGACGTGTCAGGCCCGCACCGTAGGAGCCGGTGCACTCCACGCCGGCCCTGTTCACAGGCCCGTGCGAGCGGGCCCACTCGATGAGCAGTCGGTAGCCGTCCGAGTTTGCCGGGAAGGCTTCGTGACCGGGCAAGCCTCCAGTGCTGGTGATCAGTGCCGCCACATGGATGTCCTTGTGGGTGTCGACTCCCCATATGAGCTCGGGCTGGATGGGCAGGGCCGTGACGGCCGACTGCGGTGCGCTGGTTGTGGTGGCCACGGAAGTCCTTGATCCCATCAGTGGTGTGCGGGTTCCGGTCCGGCCGGCCGGTCAGAACTGTGATGGCGCCGTCAGCGGCGAAGCCCCTGTCGAGACATAGCAGTCCGGCCGGAAGCGGAGAGAGTCGCTCCCGCGCTGAGGTCGGCAGATCAATCCACAGGCAGCAGGTGCCAGTTGGACCACGGGCCAGACCGCGACGCGAGAGCGACGTCTGAGTGCGTTGTGGCAAAGGGAGTCCCTGTTCGATGAGCAGGGGCTTCTTCGTGTGCGGGGCATGATCGCCCTGGGGTAGGGGCAGGCAGCGG
>NZ_JBFAJD010000054.1:0-50066 GCF_040655035.1 Streptomyces sp. NPDC050549 | reverse complement strand
CCGGGGGCCCGCGGGGGGGGGGGGGGGCGCGCCCCCCGCCCCCCCCCCCACCCCCTTCCGTCAGCCGATGATGCGGTGCGTCGTCCAGAACGAGGTCAGGTCCGTGGTCGTCGCGGCCTGGGCCGCCGCCTTGAACTCGGCCGTGGTCGAGACGCCGTACCAGTGCGAAGCGGCGTAGTCCTTCAGGAGTTTGGCCATCACCGTGTCACCGAGGGTGCGGCGCAGGTCGTGCAGGGCGCACTTGCCGTAGCCGTAGACGACGGTGGAGTAGCGGGACGAGTGGGCGTCCCAGTAGGCCATCGAGTTGGTGATGTTCTCCGCGGAGGACGCCCAGGAGACGCTGTTCCAGCAGTTGGTGCCGGTCAGGCCCTGGGCCAGGTCGGTGGCGTAGTCGGTGAACGCCTCGTCCAGCCAGGGGCTGTTGTACTCGTCGTCGCCGACGATGCCGTAGAACCACTGGTGGCCGATCTCATGGGTGAGTGCCGTGGTGCTGACCAGGTCGAGGACGAAGCCGGGGTACTCCATGCCGCCGAACCAGAAGTTGTTGTCGATGACGGCGTCCAACTCGCCGTACGGGTAGGCGCCGAAGCGTCCCGCGTGGGCGTCGACCGCGGACTTGGCGGTGGTGAGCATCGACTGCGCGTTGGCCGAACTGATGCCGGTCACCGAGTAGATGTTGATCGGGGTGCCCGCCGTCGACGTACCGGAGATCTTGGTGAACGGGCCCGCCGCCCACGCGAAGTCGCGGACCTTGGACGCGGTGGCCGTGGTGACCGTGCGGCCGCTGGTGCCGGGGGTGTCGACCGAGGTGCCGGTGGCCGGGACCAGCAGGGTGGTCGGGTGGTCCAGGGTCACCTTGAAGTCGGCGGCCAGGGAGTAGAAGGACTCGCCGTTGTTCGTGTACGGGTCCAGGTGCCAGCCCGAGCCGTCCTTGATCGCGAGGACCGGCAGCGCGTTCCCGATCATGCTGAACGCGCCGTCGTAGCCGAACCGGTCGGCGCCGCTCGGGACGGTGATCCCCAAGTCGAAGCCGATGGTGGTCGATTGACCCTGTGCGAGCGGGGTCGGCAGCGCGATCTGGAGGGCCGTGCAGGCCACCGAGAGGGCTCCCGCGGTGCCGCCGGTGACGTTCGTGACGGTGATCGGCGGGGCGGAGCAGGTGCCGTGGTAGTTGTCCCACAGCCGCAGGTACACCTCGGTGAGCGGGGTCGCCGAGGCGTTGGTGAAGGTCGTGCTCTCGTGGCCGGTCCAGACCGTGCCGGCGGTGTTGCTGCTCAGACTCACGGTGTACGCCGGGGCGGCCGGGGTGCGCGTCGAGTCGGCCGGCGGGGCCGTGTCGCCCGAGGTGTTGAGGGCGATGTCGTCCAGGACGAAGCTCGTCTGGAGGCTGGAGTCCTCGACGCCGCTGAAGGCGAGGCTCACGGTCTGGCCCGCGAACGACGACACGTCGAACGACTTCTGGACGTAGCCGGTGGCCTTGTTCAGGTTCGAGTAGGTCGCCAGCGTCGTGCTGCCGATCTTCGCCGTGAGCTTGTCGTACGCGGTGGACGAGGTCGTCTCGGCGGTGTCGATGTGCAGCCAGAAGGTCAGCGTGGCGCTGCTGCAGCCGGACGGGATCGTCACGCTCTGGGAGAGCGTGTCGGTGTGCGTGCCTCCGGTGCCGTCCAGCCAGGCGAAGCTGGTGCCGCCGTGGGCGCTCTGGCCGGTGCGGCTGGTGATGACGGTCGTCGAGGACTGGGTCCAGGACGAGGTGCCGCTCTCGAAGTCGCCATTGCCGACCACCTGCGCCGGGGTGCAGGCTGCGGCAACGGGAGCCGCGGACGGTGCCGCGGCGGCCGGGGTGACGGGGAGTGAGAGGGCGGCCACCGCGGCGACGGCGAAGATGCCGGCTGCGAGGGCTCTGTGGGGGGTCGGTCTCACACGGAACTCCTTATACGGCGGCCGGGATCCCGGCCTGCTCGGTGGCCGCCCGGCCGGACTGGGTGTGCCGGTGGGCGGCCTCGGGAACGCGCGTAGTTGTTGCGTGATCGCGGAGGAAGCTTCGCAGATTTGACCGGGCCATGCCATAAAAAGAAGGAAGTGTGCGCATGAAGTGCAGGAAGGTGCGAGCGGGGGCCGGAGGGGGCCGTACGTACGCCCGCGTTGACCGGGCCATGCCTGGATTTGGTCTCGGGTTGGCCGAATGTACGCCTTCGGTTGCTTCCATCGAGCGATGGACCACATCACGTTCCTCGTGGCGGTCGTCATCGTCACGGCCTTGGCCTTCGACTTCACCAACGGATTCCACGACACCGCCAACGCGATGGCGACGTCCATCGCCACCGGGGCACTGAAGCCCAAGACGGCGGTTCTGATCAGTGGGGCTCTCAACATCGTCGGCGCCTTCCTGTCCACGGAAGTCGCCAAGACGATCTCCGGCGGCATCGTCGACGACACCCTGGTCACGCCGGGGATGATCTTCGCGGGGCTGGTCGGAGCGATCCTCTGGAATCTCCTCACCTGGCTGCTCGGGCTCCCTTCCAGCTCCTCGCACGCCCTGTTCGGTGGCCTGATCGGTGCCGTCTGGGTCGGCGCGGGCACCAGCGGGGTCCACTTCGACAAGGTCGTGGAGAAGATCCTGATCCCCGCGGTGGCCTCCCCGCTCGTGGCAGGAATCGCCGCTCTCCTCGCCACTTACCTCGCCTACAAGATCACCGCCCGGGCCCGCAAGGACTCGGTCACCAAGGGCTTCCGGATCGGCCAGATCGCCTCGGCCTCGCTGGTCTCCCTCGCGCACGGCACGAACGACGCCCAGAAGACGATGGGCGTCATCACCCTCACCCTGATCTCCGTGGGCGCGCTCGGCCACGACGCCGGCCCGCCGGTGTGGGTCATCGCCTCGGCGGGACTCGCGATCGGCCTCGGCACCTACATCGGCGGCTGGCGCATCATCCGCACGATGGGCAAGGGCCTCACCGACATCCAGTCCCCGCAGGGCTTCGCTGCCGAGGCCGCCTCCACGACCGTCATCCTGACCTCCGCCCACCTCGGCTTCGCGCTCTCCACCACCCAGGTCTGCTCCGGCGGCATCCTGGGCGCGGGCCTCGGCCGACGCCTCGCCGAGGTGCGCTGGGGCACGGCCGGCCGCATGGTCATCGCCTGGCTGGTCACCCTCCCGGCCGCCGCCGCGGTCGGCGGTCTGTCCGCGACCGTCGTCAAGCACGGCGGCAACCTCGGTACGGCCCTGATCGCCCTGATCGCCGCCGCCGTGGCCGGATTCATCGTGATCGCCTCGCGCCGCAACCCCGTGCACGCGGACAACGTCAACGAGACCCACGAGGTCACCATCCGCAGCGAGGCGTCCACGGACGTCCGTACGGCCGCCTGAGTCAAGGGAGTTGAGGAATGAGTCTGGACTGGAACGCCCTCGGCGAGGTCTTCGCGGTGAGTGTCGGAGTGACCGTCGGCGTGGTCGTCGTCTTCGCGCTGGGCGTGCTCGGCATCGCCCAGGTCGAGACCGCCCGCGAACAGGACGGCGGCACGCACGCCCTCGGGCTCGCACAGGCGGGCTTGTGCTTTCTCGCGTGTGCGGCTGTCGTGGCCTACGGCATATATCTCATCGTGCCGCAGTTCCACTGAATGCCGCTGATCAACCGAACACCATCGAGAAGGAGGCCGGGATGACCGAACTGTTGTCGGGGCTGCGCGTCGACTACACCGATCAGGACGACCCGGTGCTGATCCGGCCCGACGGCAGCCCGGTGGACACCTGGCGCGAGAACTACCCGTACGAACAGCGCATGGAGCGCAAGGAGTACGACTGGCACAAGCGGCTCCAGCAGATCGAACTGCTGAAGCTGCAGCGCTGGATCAAGGAGACCGGACGCCGGCTCGTCATCGTCTGCGAGGGGCGCGACGCGGCCGGCAAGGGCGGCACGATCAAACGGTTCACCGAGCACCTGAACCCGCGCGGCGCCCGCGTGGTCGCCCTGGAGAAGCCGAGCGAGCGCGAGAGCGGTCAGTGGTACTTCCAGCGCTACGTCCAGCATCTGCCCACGGCGGGCGAGATCGTGCTGTTCGACCGGTCCTGGTACAACCGGGCCGGCGTGGAGCGCGTGATGGGGTTCTGCTCGGACGACGAGTACCGCCGCTTCATGCGCCAGGCCCCGCTGTTCGAGCGGATGCTGGCGGACGACGGCATCGACCTGATCAAGTTCTGGTTCTCCGTCTCACAGGGGGAACAGCGCACCCGGTTCACGATCCGCCAGGTGGATCCCGTACGGCAGTGGAAGCTCAGCGCCATGGACCTGGAGTCCCTGGACCGCTGGGACGACTACACGGCCGCCAAGGTCGCCATGTTCCGGGAGACCGACACCGAGCAGGCGCCCTGGACCGTGGTGAAGAGCAACGACAAGAAGCGCGCCCGCGTCGAGGCCATGCGCAGCGTGCTGGCCCGCTTCGACTACGCCGACAAGGACGAGGAGGTCGTCGGCCGCCCAGATCCGCGTATCGTCGGCGCGGCGGCCACGCTCCTGGAGGCGGGGGAGGACGACACGGCGGCGGTGTTCTAGAGGACAGGGCCCTTGGGGACCGTGTCCTAGTCGCTGTCGCGCGGCACCAGCGTCACCCGGTGGAAGTTGCAGCCGGTCATGGGCGGGCTCCCGGACGGGGATCCGCCCGCGTGTGCCTTGAGGGCGACACTTACCAGGCTCAGCAGCAGGTCGACGTCCGTCTCGCAGTCCAGGTGGACGGTCACCCAGCGGGAGCCCGGGATGATCCGGATAGCGGTCGACTCACTGAGATCGTGATGGAACCGGAGGATGGCCCCGACAGTGAGATGCAGGTCCACATCGTGGTCGGAGTGGAAATGCACGATCTCGCTGTGGGCGGACCGCAGCGCCCGCCCCGTACCGCAACTGGCCGGGACCGCGCTGAGGTCGCGCCAGCCTTCCAGTCGCTGCATGGCTCTCTCGGCCAGGGTCATGTCCCCATCGTGGACTGCTCACCGCCTCGCAACCAGAGGTTGAGCGATTTGTAACCGTGGCGTGAGGTACCGCACACCTCCGGATCATCCGGTGTGCGGTACCTCGCGCCGGGTCAACTCGCGTCCGCCACCAGCTTTTCGTAGCCGACGAGCCGTACGCACGTGGCCACCCCCTCGATGATCTCCTCGATCTCCGAGGCGTCCGGGAAGGAGGGGGCGATCCGGATCGTACGGTCCCTGGGGTCGTCGCCGTACGGATGGGTGGCGCCCGCCGGCGTCAGGGCGAGACCGGCGTCCGCCGCGCGGCGCACCACCTCCCGGGCGCAGCCGTCGGGGACGTCGAGGGTGATGAAGTAACCGCCCCTGGGCGTGGACCAGGTGGCGAGACCGGTGTCTCCCAGCCGGTCGGTGAGGATGCGCAGCACGGTGTCGAACTTCGGCCGCAGCAGCTCGCGGTGCTTGCGCATATGGGCGCGCACCCCGTCGGGATCGCGCAGGAACATCGCGTGCCGCAGCTGGTTGACCTTGTCGGGTCCGATCGAGCGCTTGGCGCTGCAGGCGCGCAGCCAGGCCACGTTGGCCGGGGACGAGCCGAAGAAGGCCACGCCCGCACCGGCCAGCGTGATCTTCGAGGTGGAGCCGAAGACGAAGACCCGGTCGGGGTGTCCGCTGTCGGAGCAGGCCGCGAGGATGTCGGCGATCTCCACCTCCTCGTCGGTGAGGTGGTGCACGGCGTACGCGTTGTCCCAGAAGATCCGGAAGTCGGGGGCCGCCGTCGGCATCGCGGCGAGCCGTCGTACGACCTCGTCGCTGTAGCAAGTGCCGTCCGGGTTGCTGTACTTGGGCACACACCAGATGCCCTTGACCGCCGGGTCCTCGGCGACCAGCCGCTCCACCACGTCCAGGTCGGGACCCTCGGCGGTCATCGGCACCGGGATCATCTCGATGCCGAAGCGCTCGCACAGCGCGAAGTGCCGGTCGTAGCCGGGGACCGGGCACAGGAACGCGACCCGCTCCTCGTCGGCCCAGCGGCGTGCCGCCCCGGGAAGCGTGCCGAGCAGCGCGTGCACCAGACAGTCGTGCATCAGCTCCAGGCTGGAGTTGCCCACGGCGAGCAGCTGCCCGGCCGGCACCTGGAGGAACCCGGAGAAGATCTTCCGGAGCTCCAACAGCCCGTCCGCGCCACCGTAGTTGCGGCAGTCCGTGCCGTCGGCGGAGGTGTAGCGGCCGTCGGGCAGCGAGAGCAGTTCGGCAGACAGGTCGAGCTGCCGCGCGGAGGGCTTGCCGCGGGTCAGGTCGAGCGACAGCTTCTTCGTGAGGAGGGCTTCGTAGTCGCTCCGGGCCGCGTCGAGACGGGCCGGGAGGGAATCGGCGCTGTGCGAGGGTGAGGGAGGGGTCACAGAGGTCGACGCTACAAAGCCGGGCGTCACACTACAAACCGATGGGCGCGGCCTTCACCGGCAATGAACCGGACGGGGACCAGGCCACGGGACGTCGATGTCGGATTCCCGCCAGCCCCGGCCCAGCCCGTATCGGATGCTGGACACATGCAGAACGGGATGCACACCGACACGGAGCGCTGCGTGCGCGCGGTCCAGTCCAAGGATGCGCGCTTCGACGGCTGGTTCTTCACGGCCGTCCTGACCACCCGCATCTACTGCCGGCCCAGCTGCCCGGTCGTACCGCCCAAGCCGGAGAACATGACGTTCTACCCGAGCGCGGCGGCCTGCCAGCAGGCGGGGTTCCGCGCCTGCAAGCGCTGCCGCCCCGACACCAGCCCCGGTTCCCCGGAGTGGAACCAGCGGGCCGACCTGGTGGCCCGCGCGATGCGCCTGATCGCCGACGGAACCGTGGACCGCGAGGGCGTCCCCGGCCTCGCGGCCCGCCTCGGCTACAGCACCCGGCAGATCGAACGCCAGCTCCTCGCCGAACTCGGCGCCGGTCCGCTCGCCCTGGCCCGCGCCCAACGCGCCCAGACGGCAAGGCTGTTGATCGAGACGAGCGCGCTCCCGATGGCGGAGATCGCCTTCGCCGCCGGGTTCTCCTCGATCCGCACCTTCAACGACACCGTGCGCGAGGTCTTCGCCCTGACGCCGAGCGAGTTGCGCAACAGGCGCCCGAGGACGACCGTCCTCACCCCCGGCACGCTCACCCTCCGCCTGCCGTTCCGCGCCCCCCTCAACCCCGACAACCTCTTCGGCCACCTGGCGGCGACCGCCGTACCCGGGGTGGAGGAGTGGCGGGCCGGCGCGTACCGCCGCACCCTCCGCCTCCCCTACGGCCACGGCATCGTGTCCCTCACTCCCCAGTCCGACCACATCGCCTGCCGCCTCACCCTCAGCGACCTGCGCGATCTGCCCGTGGCCATCAGCCGCTGCCGCCGCATGCTCGACCTGGACGCCGACCCGGTCGCGGTGGACGACCAGCTGCGGACCGATCCGGTACTGGCGCCGCTGGTGGACAAGGCGCCGGGCCGCCGCGTCCCGCGCACGGTCGACGAGGCGGAGTTCGCCGTACGGGCCGTACTCGGCCAGCAGGTCTCCACGGCGGCGGCCCGCACCCACGCGGCCCGCCTGGTCACCGCCCACGGCGAACCGGTCGACGACCCCGAGGGCGGCCTGACCCACCTCTTCCCGTCCCCCGAGGCACTGGCGGCGGTGCACCCGGAGTCCCTGGCGATGCCGCACACCCGCCGCACCACCTTCACCACCCTGATCACCCAACTGGCCGACGGCAGCCTCCACCTGGGCGTGGAGAGCGACTGGGCGGAGACCCGAGCCCAGCTGTTGGGCCTCCCCGGCTTCGGCCCCTGGACGGTCGACGTCATCGCCATGCGCGCCCTCGGCGACCCCGACGCCTTCCTCCCCACCGACCTCGGAATCCGGCGCGCCGCCCAGGAGTTGGGCCTCCCGTCGACCCCGGCAGCGCTCACCGCCCGCGCGGCGGCCTGGCGGCCGTGGCGGGCCTACGCGGTCCAGTACCTGTGGGCGACCGACAGTCACCCGATCAACTTCCTGCCCGTATAAGGGAAGTGCAGACAAGCGGAGTGCAGACCAGATGAAGCAGCACACAGTGATCGACAGCCCCTACGGCCCCCTGACCCTCGTCGCGGACGACGACGGCACCCTCTGCGGCCTCTACATGGTCGACCAGCGCCACCGCCCCCCGGAGGAGAACTTCGGAACCCGGGACGACGCACCCTTCTCTTCCGCGATCGACGAGCTACAGGCCTATTTCGCGGGCGAGTTGAAGGAGTTCACCCTCGAACTGCGCCTGCACGGAACCCCGTTCCAACGCGCCGTCTGGGACCAGCTCCGCCGCATCCCCTACGGCGAGACCCGCTCCTACGGCGACCTCGCCGACGCCCTCGGCACCCCGGGCGCCTCCCGCGCGGTCGGCCTCGCCAACGGCAAGAACCCCATCGGGATCATCGTCCCCTGCCACCGGGTCGTCGGCGCGAACGGCAGCCTCACCGGCTACGGCGGTGGCCTGGACCGCAAGCAGCGGCTGCTGGACTTCGAGAGCGGGGCGGCGCTTTTCTAGACGCCCTGCAGGGTCAGCAAAAGCTCGGGCAGGGCCGTCCCGATCGGCTTCCGCACGATCTCGTCGGCGAGTTCGTCGTACGGCGTCGGCTCGGCGTTGACGATGATCAGCCGAGCCCCGTGGTCGGCGGCGACCCCGGCGAGTCCGGCAGCGGGCTGGACCTGGAGGCTGCTGCCGACGGCGATGAACACCTGGCAGGCCTTGGTGATGGCAGCGGCCTCGCCGAGGACGACGGGGTCGAGCCGCTCGCCGAAGAAGACGGTCGCCGACTTAAGGATCCCGCCGCACTCCAGGCACGCCGGATCCGCCTCGCCGGCCGCGACCCGGGCCAGGGCGTCCTCCATCGACCCGCGGGCATGGCATCCGGTGCAACTGAACTCCCGTGCGGTGCCGTGCAGTTCGAGCACCTTGCGGGCGGGCAGGCCGGCGAGCTGGTGCAGCCCGTCGACGTTCTGCGTGATGACCCGCACGGGTACGCCGGACTTCTCCAGCTCGACGATCGCCCGGTGCGCGGCGTTCGGCTCGGCCTGAAGCACGCGGTTGTCGCGGCGCATCTGCCACGAGCGGCGCCGGATCTCGGGGTCACCCATGTAGTACTCGTACGTCACGAGCTTCTCGGCCTCGGGGTCCCGCCGCCAGAGCCCGTCGGGACCGCGGTAGTCGGGGATCCCGGAGTCGGTGGAGATGCCCGCGCCACTCAGGACGGCGACGAGAGGCTTGTTCATGGGCCGAGGGTAGGTCGCCCGGGCGCGGGGAGGCGAACGGATATCAACTGCCCGTCGCCCAGCGGATCGCCGCGATCGCGCCGGTCAGCACGGCCGGGCCGGTCCACCACCAGCCCACGATCCGCCGCACGGACGGCAGCAGGCACACGGCCACCGCCGCACCGGCGGCACCGATCGCGAGGACGCACGAGAGCACGATCCCGGCGTACGCGTCGTCGTCCCAGGGCCCGGACGGGCGGATGGCCAGCGCCGTCCAGCAGCACAGCGCGGCGACGAGGGTGAGCAGTACGAGCGGTACGGCGAGGACCGGACGCAGGCAACCGTGGTCGTCGTCCACGGGGGAAGGGCTGGTCATCGGTGCGGTGGGCTCCTCGCCTCGTGCGGATGTTCGGGGTGTGCGCCGACTGGCACGGCCTGATGTTCGGGGTGCGCCGACCGACACGGCCCGGCGTCCGCCCATGGCCGGGTGATCGTCTCGCTTGACACAGCGCTCGTCGTGGAGGTCACGGTGCCCGCCGGCGTGAGCAACCCGCAGGACGCCCCCTGGGAGCGATCGGCGTCAGCTCGCCCTCTGTCCGTTCTCCAACTCCGCCGTCCCCGCACCCTCCGCCAGCACATCGAGGCCGACCAGGACCCGCAGCCCCAGGGAACCCGGCAGGTACTCGGTGAGTTCCGCGCGCGGGACGAGGCGCCAGGACAGGAGCTCCTCCTCCTGGAGCCGGATCGACTTGAGGTCGTTCGGGGTGAGGATCCCGCCGTCGTACAAGTAGGCCACCAGCGGCGGGTAGCCCGGCCCGTGGTAGATCCAGTCGACGGCCAGCAGTCGGCCGAGTTCGACGTCGAGGCCGATCTCCTCCAGCGTCTCGCGGCGCGCGCCCTGGCGCGGTGTCTCACCGTCGTCCGACTCGACGGTGCCGCCCGGAAGGGCCCAGCCCTCACGGTAGTTGGGCTCGACGAGCAGGACGTTGCCCTCGGTGTCACGGAAGAGCGCTGCCGCCCCGGCGAGGATGCGGGGGAGTCCGGCGAGGTACGTGGCGAAGTCTGGCGTGGTGGTCATTCAGGAAGGGTAACCAGCCCGTGCAGGCGCCTCTCCGACTCGCCGTCCGGCTCCGGGAAGCGACGGATCGCCGGGCAAGGTCTCAACGTCGGCCCGCCACCGCCGAGATGACCGAAGCGCTGCCACCCTCGGCCGCCCTGTGCCCGATGCCACGGTCCATCAGCGCCACCGTCGTCGCCGACAAGGCCATCGCCGAGCGTGAACTGCCCCCGAGGCCAATTCGGTTGGCGGCCTTCGAGTGTCCGTGTCGCGCCCTGCCGAGGTGAGACGGCAGGGCGGGACACCACGGCGCGGTGAGCCGGTCAGCCGAGCGAGACCAGACGTGCGCCCCCGTCGGTCTCGAAGACGGCGCCGGTGAGGTTGGCGTTGGTGGCGGTCAGGGCCACCACCTCCGCGATCTCGTGCGCCGAGGCGATGTGACGGACCGGCAGAACGTCGGCCGTCTGCGCGAAGTACGCGCGCTTGGCGTCCT
The DNA here is from genome assembly GCF_040655035.1 of Streptomyces sp. NPDC050549. Lineage (NCBI taxonomy): Bacteria > Bacillati > Actinomycetota > Actinomycetes > Kitasatosporales > Streptomycetaceae > Streptomyces > Streptomyces sp. NPDC050549. The sequence continues at coordinate 39,306 of NZ_JBFAJD010000054.1, read as the reverse complement.
CCGGCAGGCCGCTCCACCAGGGCGTGTCGACGAGCCCGGGAGAGACGGCGTTCACCCGTATCGGAGCGAGTTCCGCGGCCAGCGGCCTGACCAGGGCCTCGACGGCGCCGTTGAGGGCGGCGATGCCGGCGGTTCCCGGCATGCCGGCCCGCGCGGTGATGGCGCTGAGCAGGGTGATCGACCCGTCCGGTGCGAGGTGCGGCAGCACCGCCTGGATCGTGGTGATGTGCGGCCAGAACTTGGCCTCGAACGCACGTCGCAGCATCGTCAGGTCGAGATCGGAGACCGGCCCCGGCCCCTCGCTTCCCGCGGCGGCCAGGACCAGCCAGTCGACGCTGCCGATCGCCTCGGCGAGGGCACTCATCTCGTCGGGGTTTCCGGCGTCGGCCCGATGCCCGACCAGTCCGGGGTCGGTGTCGGCAAGGGCGTCGAGGCGCTCCTTGCCGCGGCCGGCGATATGGACCGCGGCACCCCGTGCCTGGAGCAGGCGGGCCGTCGCGAGCCCGATGCCGGACGTTCCCCCGACCACTAAGGCGGTGCGCTGGGACATGACGTCTCCTTATTTCGAACCGTGGCGTCTCGAATTAAGCTAGCCTCCATGGTCATGGACAAGCAACCCCCTTCGGAGTCACGCCCGGGACGCAAGCGCAGCGAGGAGAGCCGGATGGCGATCCTGGTCGCGGCGTTCGAACTGGTCGGCGAGGTCGGCTACGCGGGCCTGACGATCGAGGGAATCGCCCACCGCGCCGGATGCGGCAAGCAGACGATCTACCGCTGGTGGCCCTCCAGGGCCCACGTTCTTCTCGATGCGCTCGCCGTGAAGGCCGATCTGTACGTCACGAACGCCGACCACGGTTCCTATGCCGACGACCTGAGGGTCTTCCTGGAGGACTCGTTCCGGCTCGGCCGCCGACAGCGCGTCGTCGACATCCTGCGCGTCCTGATGGCGGAGGCCCAGATCAACGAGGAGTTCGGCCGGCTCTTCCGCAGCGCCTTCCTGCAGCGGCGGCGCGACGCACTCCAGGTCGTCCTCGACCGGGCCCGGGCGCGGGGCGACCTGCCGCCTCGTCCCGCTGCGTCCACCGTCCTGGACATCGTGTTCGGCACCTTGTGGTATCGCATCCTGGCCACGGGCGAGCCCCTGGGCGCCGACCTCGTCGAGGAGCTCACGGCTCTCCTCGTGCAGGCCGCACCACCCCCGACCGGCACAGCGACCGCCCTGGGAGACCGGCGATGACCCCTTCCCGCACCGTCCTCGTCACCGGCGCCACCGACGGCCTCGGCCTGGCCCTGGCCGAACGTCTGGCGGCGGACGGCGCCGACCTGATCCTGCACGGACGCGATCGGGCCAGACTCGACCGCATCGCGGACCGGTTCACCGCCCGCGGACCGGCCGGGCCCCGGACCGTGACCGCGGATCTCGCCGACCTCGACCAGGTCCGCCGTATGGCCGCCGAGATTCGCGCGTCGACGGACCGGCTCGACGTCCTGGTGAACAACGCGGGCATCGGCGGCGGGCAACCGGACGGCCGCACCCGCCGTACCAGCGCCGACGGCCACGAGCTGCGCTTCGCCGTCAACCATCTCGCCGGCGTCCTGCTCACCCTCGAACTCCTGCCGCTGCTGCGCGCGTCGGCACCGGCCCGCATCGTCAACGTCGCCTCCATCGGCCAACACCCGCTCGACTTCGGGAACCTGATGCTGGAGCACGACTACGACGGCTTCCGGGCCTACGGTCAGAGCAAGCTCGCCCAGATCGCGTTCGGCTTCGAACTCGCCGCCCGCCTGCCCGCCGGCGAGGTCACGGTCAACAGCCTCCATCCCGCCACCTACATGCCGACGAAGATCGTCCTCGCCGAGGTCGGATACAGCGTCGACACGCTGGAGGAAGGAGTGACCGCCACCCGCCGGCTCGTCACCGATCCCGCACTCGCCGGCATCACCGGACGCTTCTACGACCGCACCCGTGAGGCACGCGCCCATTCCCAGGCGTACGACACCGAGGACCGGCTGCGGCTGTGGCGGGCGAGCCTGGAACTCACCAAAGCCGAGAGCCCCCTGTGATGAGCGCCGCTGACGGCGTTCGCCGCGCCGACTAGTAGTGCTTCGTTGGGTTGTGGGCTGTCTGCGGCTGTTCCGGGGGCTGGGCAGGAGGCGTCCGCAGGTGGTGCAGGTACCGGTCCAGCACCTCAGCAGGTCCTGAAGAACGTCGAGGACCTGGTAGAGGGTCAGGCCGGTGTGCGGACTTTTGGGTCGAGTCGCCCGAGGGTGAGGAATGCCTGGGCGGCGGTGACGAGGGTGACGTGGTGGTGCCAGCCGCGCCAGGTGCGGCCCTCGAAGTGGTCCAGCCCGAGGCCGCGCTTGAGCTCGCGGTAATCGTGCTCGATCCGCCAGCGCATCGTGGCCCACCGCACCAGGTCAGCGGCCGGTGTGGTGGCGGGCAGGTTCGATATCCAGGCGTCCGTCGGAGTGTCCTGGCCGTCCGGCCATTCGACGCGGAGTGTCTGGACGGGCAGGACACCGTCCCAACGGTTGCGGCCGCCGCCCGCCTCCTGGGCTGCGGCCAGGGACTGCTTGCCCGCGGGCCGCACTGTCAGCACCGCGAACCGTGAGGTCATCGTGCCTTTGCCGCCCTGCCTCCAGGTCACCTCGGTGAACCTCGGCGCACCCGCCTGCGCTGCGAGGACGCAGACGGCCCGCGGTGGGGTGCGGTAGCGGGGAAGGGCGGGCGGTCCGAGCCCGCCGTAAGCAGGCTGGTGCGGTTCGACATCCTCCGGGTGGGCGACTTCCTTCCCGGTCAGGGCCAGGACATAGGACAGCCCTCGCTCCTCCAGGCCGAGCCGGAAGGGGGTGCTGACGCCGTAGCCGGCATCAGCGACCACCACCGGCGCCTTCAACTGCCAGTCGGCGAGTGTGTCCAGGAGGCCGAGTGCGAGACGCCACTTCTCCCGGTGCACCACGTCGTCGGGGCTCCTGCCCTGCGGCATCGGTCGGGCTCGTCCGCCCACTCGCGCGGCAGGTACAACTGCCACTCCAACGGGCACGAGGCGGTGTCGGCGGCGGCATGGACACTGACCGCGACCTGGCAGTTCGCCCGTTTGCCGACCGCTCCGCAGTACTGGCGGGCCACCCCGACCGACGCCTTGCCGCACTTGGGGAACGACACGTCGTCGATCACCCACACCTCGGGCCTGACAACTCCGGACAGCCGCTCGGCGATCCGCCGTCTGACCGGAAGCGGATCCCACGGCGACTGGTTCACGAACTGCTGCAGGGCCTGCATGTTCCCGTCCGGCAGACGCCCGGCCATCGGCTGGATCGACTTGCGCCGGCCATCCGGCATCAGCCCCCGCAGATAACACTCGCCCCGGAGCCGTTCCACTTCCCCCAACCTCACTCCGGGAAGCTGCCCACGATCAGCCGAGATCACTCAACGTAACGAAGCAGTACTAGCTGTCCGCGACCGCCAACTGCACGGTCCGCTTTGCCAGTTCACTGATCCGCACCCCGTCGAAACCGAACACCGCACTGCGCACGGTGTCCTCCAGCGGGTCCTTCCACTGCCCGGGGATCGCGTCCGCGCCGGTGAGGACCCCGGCGACCGAACCGGCGGTCGCGCCGTTCGAGTCGGTGTCGAGGCCGCCGCGGACGGTGAGCGTGATGGTGCGGGTGAAGTCGCCGTCGCCGTACAGGAGTCCGGCGGTGAGGACGGCCGCGTTCGGGATCGTGTGGATCCAGCCGAGCCCCGCCGTCTCCTCGGACAGTGTGGTGAGCGTGTCCTCCCAGGTCATCCGGGTCTCGTGCAGCGTGAGCACCCGGCGTACGGTGCGCGCGAGGCGGCAGCCCGGCGGGATCACGGTCAGCGCCGTGTCCAGCGCGTGCCGCACGGTCGGTGCGGTGAACGCCGCCGAGATCAGCGCGGCGGCCCACATCGAGCCGTAGACGCCGTTCCCCGTGTGGGACAACACGGCGTCCCTGCGCGCCAGTCGGGCCGCGCGGCGCGGGGAACCGGGACTGGTCCAGCCGTAGATGTCGGCGCGGATCAGGGCGCCGATCCACTCCTGGTAGGGGTTGTCGTGCGTGGCCGTCAGCGGGGGTTTGAGTCCGTTCGCGAGGTTGCGGTAGGCGGCGCGCTCGGCCGTGTACGTCTGGAGGTACGGCAGGCGCAGCAGCCACAGTTCGCCGACCTGCTCGGTGCTGAAGCCGAAGCCGTGGATCTCCAGGAGGTCGAGGCCGAGGACGGCGTAGTCGACGTCGTCGTCACGGCAGCTGCCGTGGATCCGGCCGCGCACGCACCGCTGCCACTCGGGGCGCAGCTCGAAGCCGTCGTCCTCGCCGGCCGGCTCGGGCAGGTAGTCGGTGAGCGGCAGGGCGGCGGCCCGCCGGAGATAGCGGTCGATGCGGTCGCGCGTCCACAGGTCGCCCTGCTCGACCGGCTTACCGAGCATGTTGCCCGCGATCCGGCCCAGCCAGCCCCCGAGGATGCGGTCCGCGAGCTCTGGCTCACTGCCCACAGGGGTCATAGGACCGGTCTACCCGATTCAGGGGGTGACCGCGCGGGGTTCGACCGGTCCGCACAGGGTACTCGTAGGCCGGTCCCAGGGTTCGGTCGGGGCATGACGTCGTGGGCGTCCGCCGGTTAAGGTCGCAGCGGCGCGACTGGCCCCGGAACACGCGGGGGCCCGTAGAGCAAGGGGATCGCAAGGTGGCGAACGCTGCACAGAGGGGCACCCACAGGGTGCTCATCGCCGCGGACAAGTTCAAGGGGTCGCTGACGGCCGTGCAGGTCGCCGAGCGGGTGACGGCCGGGCTGCGCCGGGTCGTACCCGAGCTGGAGGTCGCGGCGATGCCGGTCGCCGACGGCGGCGACGGCACGGTGGACGCGGCCGTCGCGGCCGGGTTCGAGCGACGGGAGATACGGGTCGCGGGCCCCCTCGGCGACGAGGTCACCGCGGCCTTCGCGGTACGCGGCGACACGGCCGTCGTGGAGATGGCCGAGGCGAGCGGGCTGCAGCGACTGCCCAAGGGCGTCTTCGCCCCGCTGACCTCCTCGACGTACGGTTCGGGCGAGCTGCTGCGGGCCGCGCTCGACGCGGGCGCGCGGACGATCGTGTTCGGCGTCGGCGGTAGCGCCACGACCGACGGCGGCGCGGGCATGCTCTCCGCGCTCGGCGCACGCTTCCTGGACGCGGACGGCGAACCGGTGCCCCCGGGCGGCGGCGGCCTGGGCGAGCTGGCCTCGGCCGACTTCTCCGGCCTCGACCCGCGTCTCGCCTCCGTAACCCTCGTCCTCGCCAGCGACGTCGACAACCCGCTCACCGGCCCCAAGGGCGCCGCCGCGGTCTACGGCCCCCAGAAGGGCGCCGCACCGGACGACGTGGACGCCCTCGACGCGGCCCTCGGCCACTACGCGAAGATCCTGGAGGAGACGATCGGTGCCAGGGCCGCCGAGTGCGCTATCGCACCCGGCGCAGGCGCGGCGGGCGGCATCGGCTACGGCGCCCTCCTCCTCGGCGCCCGCTTCCGACCCGGCATCGAGGTCATGCTCGACGTCCTCGGCTTCGCCTCCGCCCTGGAGGGCGCCACCCTCGTCATCACCGGCGAGGGCTCCCTCGACGAACAGACCCTGCACGGCAAGGCCCCGGCCGGCGTCGCCGCGGCGGCCCGCGCGGAGGGCAAGGAGGTCGTCGCCGTCTGCGGCCGCCTCGCCCTGCCCCCACAGGCCCTCGGCCACGCGGGCATCCGCCGCGCCTACCCGCTGACCTCGGTCGAGCCGGACGTCGTGAAGTGCATCGCCGACGCGGGACCGATCCTGGAGCGGGTGGCGGAGAACATCGCCCGCGACTTCCTGGTCTGAGCCGCGCCCGAGGAACGCCGAAGGGCCCCGAGCCAAGTGGGATGCTGTTGGTAAATCGGGGCCTTACGTCCGCTTCGCCCCGTCGATCGTTTGGTCGGCGGGGCGAAGTCGTGCGAAGTGGCTGGTTCGGGTGTGTGCTCGTGGGGTGCCGGTGAGGTGGGCGTCGATGCGAGCGAGGTTGAGGGCGGCGCCTGTGAGCTGGTGCTGGAGGCTGGTCTTCGTCAGGCCGCGGTAGCGGGATCTGCGCAGGGCGCTGACCAGGGCGGCGCCGGTGGGATAGCCGGCATCGACCCAGTGTTCGCCCGGTGTGCAGCCCCGTGCGGCGAGCTGGGTGTGGATCGTCTCGGCCATCGACCGGTCGGAGACGGTGGCCACCGTGGTGGCGACGTTCGTGATCAGGTTCGGGGTGTCCGGCTCGCAGGTCTCGGTCAGGTGGACCTTGTATCCGTCCCACATCGTGTCGCGTTTGACGCTGCAGCGTGCGTCGGTGTCATACGGGGTGACCGGGCGCATCGCGCCCGGCGGGCGGTCTTTTGGGCCCCGCCGCCTCACCTCGCCCTCGACCTGGTGGAAGTGCTGGACCCACATCTGCCGCAGTGTTTCCACCTCGGCAAGGGCGCGCAGACCGGCGGGAGCACCGGGCGCGAAGACGGCCGCCAGCAGGCGTGTTCCGTCCCGGCCGATCCGTTCACCCACCTCGTCGCGTTTCGCCCGGCCGGCGGGGAACCGGCTGTCCTCCGCCCTGGTCGCGTAGTGCCGAAACCAGTCCGGCTCGGCGATGCCGGCCAGCCAGTCCGGCGCCGTCTGTGCCAGAGCGTTCAACGCCGACCGCAAGGTCTCCGCCACCTGCTCCAGCCAGCACAGCTCACGCGCCGCCGTCAGCACGTGCGTGGAGTCCGTGCGGGCCCGGCCCGCCTTCCTGAGCAGCCCCTTCGCACGGGCTGCGGCCAGGACACCGTCCAGCACCCGCCGCCCGCCGTCCGCCTGGGCCAGCCGGTCCCTGAACTCCGACAACACGGAGAAGTCGAAGCCCGGATCGTCCAGTTCCAGCCCGAGCGCGTACTTGACGTCGATCCGCGCCCGCACCGCCTCCGCCGCCTGCCGGTCGGTCAGCCCCTCCACGAACTGCCACACCAGCGCCAGCGCCAGCCCCGCCGGGGACCATGCAGGACGCCCCCGGACGGGAAAAAGATCCGCGAACTCCTCGTCACGGAACAACGGCCCCAGCTCATCCCTCACCCGGATCGCCAGACTCCCCTTCGGGAACGCGGCCCCCGCCACCCGCACCGTCTCTGCCGGAATCTCCCCGGACCCCTTCGGCTGCATCGACATCCGCACCCACCCCAAACGACAACGTCGGCCTTCAAGACCACAACCAGGTCTTGAAGGCCGACGTCACGCACGACCCCGCCTTAACCAACAGCATCCCAAGTGGCTCGGGGCCCTTCGTATGGTCTGCTACGACCGCTACGGCAGCTGTGCGGCTCGCGCCTCACGCCGGTTGCCGCGGAAGGTGTTCACCCGGCGGGCCGTCGCGAACAGCGGGATCACCGCGCCCATGACCAGCTGGAGCGCGCAGCCCGTCTGCAGGAGCAGCTGACCGCTCGGGGCGTCGAACGCCCAGGCCGCCAGCAGGCCCATCGACAGGACGATCCAGGCGAGCATCGCCACCGCGAGGCGGCCCCGCGGCTTCGGGTACTCGACCCGGCTCACCATCAGCCAGGCGGTGCCCAGGATCGCCATGAGCGTCGCCACGAACGGCAGCTCCAGGAGCACGATCGAAACCACCGTCAGCGCGCCGAACGGGGAGGGCATGCCCTGGAACATGCCGTTCGGCGGGGTCACGCACGAGAAGCGGGCGAGTCTCAGCACCACCGCCAGCAGCACCACGATCGCGCCGACCGCGGCCACTCTCTGGTGCGCGTCGTCCGCGACCATGCCGTAGACGAGGACGAAGTACGCCGGTGCGAGGCCGAAGCTGATCAGGTCCGACAGGTTGTCCAGCTCCGCGCCCATGGGGGAGGAGCGCAGCTTGCGGGCGACGAGGCCGTCGAAGAGGTCGAAGACCGCCGCGCACAGCATCAGGATGACCGCGGTGGCCGCGCTGTGGCGGGCCATGCCGGTCGACTCGTCGTTGCCCGTCAGGTGCGGGATCAGGATGCCGGTGGTGGTGAAGTACACCGCCATGAAGCCGCAGGTGGCGTTGCCGAGGGTGAGGGTGTCCGCTATTGAGAGGCGGAGAGAAAGAGGCATCTCCTCCTCGTCGTCCACGTCATCGGCCTCGGGCACCCAGCCCGCCTGGGTCTCCGGATCAACCACGGTCAATGCGAGTCACCCCAGCCACCGTCTTCTGACCGACCTCCACGTCCACCTCGACACCCTCGGGGAGGTAGATGTCGACACGCGAACCGAAGCGGATCAGTCCGATGCGCTCGCCCTGCTCGACCTTCGTGCCCTGCGGAACGTAGGGGACGATGCGGCGGGCGACGGCGCCGGCGATCTGGATCATCTCGATGTCACCGAGCTCGGTGTCGAAGTGCCAGACGACCCGCTCGTTGTTCTCGCTCTCCTTGTTGAACGCGGGAACGAAACCGCCCGGGATGTGCTCGACCGACGTCACCGTGCCGGAGAGCGGCGCGCGGTTGACGTGGACGTTCAGCGGGCTCATGAAGATGGCGACGCGGGTGCGACCGTCCTTCCACGGCATGATGCTCTGCACCACACCGTCGGCGGGCGAGATGACCCGGCCCTGGGTGATCTCGCGCTCGGGGTCGCGGAAGAACCACAGCATGCCCGCCGCGAGCGCGGTGGCGGGTACGGCCACGGCCTTGGCGGCGCCGGACTTGCGCGCACGTACCAGGCTGAGGGCTGCGGTGGCGACGGTCGGCAGGAGCCACGGCGATGCTCCGCGCGCGAGGCGTACGCCTGCCAGGCTGTCGCGTGGTGCAGAGGTTTGGCTGTGGGGCATGGATGACCTTCGTAGCGGATGATGCCGCACTGTAACGGGGGACGGCGGCTTTCCCGGGATCGTACCGGTCGCGGGCCACAACTGGCTAAGCCAGTAAGTCGAGTCGGCGGCTGAAGAGCGTTGACGGGGTGTGATCTTCTTCTCGATGAAAACACCCCGAAACGGACAATCAGCCCTGGAATCGATACTCTTCGAGCAGTCTGCGCCCGATGATCATTTTCTGGATTTCGGCGGTACCTTCGCCGATCAACAGCATCGGCGCCTCGCGGTAAAGGCGTTCGATCTCGTACTCCTTGGAGAATCCGTACCCGCCGTGGATCCGGAAGGCGTCCTCCACAACCTCTTTGCAGTACTCGGAGGCGAGGTACTTCGCCATCCCTGCCTCAAGGTCGTTTCGTTCGCCGGAGTCCTTTTTGCGTGCCGCATTTACCATCATCGCATGGGCGGCCTCGACCTTGGTGGCCATCTCCGCCAGCTTGAACTGGATCGCCTGGTGCTGGGCGATGGGCTTCCCGAACGTGTGACGCTGCTGCGCGTAGGAGACGCCCAGTTCGAAGGCACGCTGAGCGACTCCGCAGCCACGCGCAGCCACATTTACGCGGCCCACCTCGACTCCGTCCATCATTTGGTAAAAACCTCGGCCGGTCTCGCCGCCGAGCACCCGGTCGGCCGGGATCCGGAGGCCGTCCATGATCAACTCGGTGGTGTCGACGCCCTTGTAGCCCATCTTGTCGATTTTCCCGGGGATGGTGAGACCGGGCCGGACCTCGCCGAATCCGGGTTCCTTCTCGACCAGGAAGGTCGTCATCGACTTGTGCGGCGCGGTGCCCTCGGGGTGCCCTTCGTCACTTCGCACGAGTACGGCCACGAGGGACGACGTACCGCCGTTGGTCAGCCACATCTTCTGGCCGTTCAGGACGTACTCGTCGCCGTCCCTGACCGCCTTCGACGTGATGGCCGAGACGTCGGAGCCCAACCCCGGCTCGGACATGGAGAACGCGCCCCGGATGTCGCCGGCCGCCATGCGCGGCAGGAAGTGGTCCTTCTGCTCCTGAGTGCCGTGCTGCTTGAGCATGTACGCCACGATGAAGTGGGTGTTGATGATGCCGGACACCGACATCCACCCGCGCGCGATCTCCTCCACGCACAGGGCGTACGTCAGCAGCGACTCGCCCAGGCCGCCGTACTCCTCCGGGATCATCAGGCCGAAGAGGCCCAACTCCTTGAGCCCGTCGACGATCTGCTGCGGATACTCGTCGCGGTGCTCCAGCTCGGTGGCGACCGGGAGGATCTCCTTGTCCACGAAGTCGCGGACGGTGGACAGGATTTCCCGCTGGATGTCGGTGAGACCGGCGGTCTGGGCGAGTCGCGCCATGGCTACTTCTCCGTCTGCTTCAGCTCCGGGCGGCCGGGCTGCTCGCCGCCGCGCTCCTTGATGTACGTCTCGGTCGGCACCATCACCTTGCGGCGGAACACGCAGACCAGAGTGCCGTCCTGCTTGTAGCCCTTGGTCTCGACGTAGACGATTCCGCGGTCGTTCTTCGACTTCGACGGCGTCTTGTCGAGGACCGTCGTCTCGCCGTAGATCGTGTCCCCGTGGAAGGTCGGCGCCACGTGCTTCAGCGACTCGATCTCCAGGTTGGCGATCGCCTTGCCCGACACGTCCGGCACCGACATGCCCAGCAGCAGCGAGTAGATGTAGTTGCCGACCACCACGTTCTTGCCGAAGTCCGTCGTGTTCTCGGCGTAGTTGGCGTCCATGTGGAGCGGGTGGTGGTTCATCGTGAGGAGACAGAAGAGGTGGTCGTCGTACTCCGTGACCGTCTTTCCGGGCCAGTGCTTGTAGACCGCGCCGACCTCGAACTCCTCGTAGGTGCGTCCGAACTGCATGGTGCTCAGGCCTCCGGGGCTTCGAACTTGGACGTGCGCTCCATGCCGGCGGCCCGGCCCTTGCCCGAGATGACGAGCGCCATCTTGCGGCTGGCCTCGTCGATCATCTCGTCGCCGAGCATCGCGGAGCCCTTCTTGCCGCCCGCCTCGGACGTGTAGTAGTCGTACGCGTCCAGGATCAGCTCGGCGTGGTCGAAGTCCTCCTGCGACGGCGAGAAGATCTCGTTGGACGCCTCGACCTGGCCCGGGTGCAGCACCCACTTGCCGTCGAAGCCGAGCGCGGCGGCCCGCTGGGCGACCGCGCGGTAGCCGTCGATGTTGCGGATCTGCAGGTAGGGACCGTCGATCGCCTGGAGGTTGTTGGCGCGGGCGGCCATCAGGATCTTCATCAGGATGTAGTGGTAGGCGTCGGCCGGGTAGCCAGGAGGCTGCTCGCCCACGACCAGCGACTTCATGTTGATCGACGCCATGAAGTCGGCCGGGCCGAAGATGATCGTCTCGACGCGCTGGGAGGCCGTCGCGATCTCATTGACGTTGTTGAGGCCCTGCGCGTTCTCGATCTGCGCCTCGATGCCGATCTTGCCGACCTCGAAGCCCATCGTCTTCTCGATCTGCGTCAGCAGCAGGTCCAGGGCGACGACCTGCTGGGCCGTCTGCACCTTCGGCAGCATGACGCAGTCGAGGTTCTGGCCCGCGCCCTCGACGACCGTGACGACATCGCGGTACGTCCACTCGGTCGTCCAGTCGTTGACGCGCACGACCCGTGTCTTGCCCGTCCAGTCGCCCTCGTTGAGGAACTTGACGATGGTGTGCCGCGCGTCGGGCTTGGCCAGCGGCGCGCACGCGTCCTCCAGGTCCAGGAAGACCTGGTCGGCCGGGAGGCCCTGCGCCTTCTCCAGGAAGCGCGGGTTGCTTCCCGGGACCGCGAGACAGGAGCGCCGCGGGCGGAGCCGGTTGACGGGGGCGGGCGTGGTCATGCGGGGACCTCCAAGGGGTCGAGCAGGGGGTCGAGCTTGTTCGCTTTCCGGATCTCGTCGACGATGCGGCCGATGATTCCGGTGATGTCGAAGTCCTTCGGTGTGAAGACCGCGGCCACTCCGGCCGCCCGGAGCTGTTCGGCGTCACCATTCGGGATGATGCCACCGGCGATCACCGGTATATCTGTGGCACCGGCCACACGGAGCCGGTCCAGGACGTCCGGCACCAGCTGGGCGTGCGATCCGGACAGGATGGACAGGCCGACCGCGTGCACGTCCTCGGCGAGGGCCGCGTCCACGATCTGCTCCGGGGTCAGCCGGATGCCCTGGTAGACCACCTCGAAGCCGGCGTCCCGCGCGCGTACGGCGATCTGCTCGGCGCCGTTGGAGTGCCCGTCCAGGCCCGGCTTGCCGACCAGGAAGCGCAGCTTGCCGACGCCCATCTCGCGCGCCGTGAGATCCACCTTGCGGCGTACCCCGGCCATCGCCGAGCCCTCCTCGGCGGGTACCGCGACCGGCGCCGACGAGACGCCCGTGGGCGCCCGGAACTCGCCGAACACCTCGCGCAGGGCCCCGGCCCACTCACCGGTCGTGACACCGGCGCGTGCGCACTCCAGGGTGGCCTCCATGAGGTTGTCGGTGCCCTTGGCGGCCTCCTTCAGCCGCTCCAGCGCCTTGCACGGGCGCGGATGGTTGAACGGCGGCTGGTAGCGCGTGTCCCGCCAGTGCTGCAACGACTTGACGACCCGCGCCTCGACGGCCGGGTCGACCGTCTGGATCGCCGTGTCGAGGTCGGCGGTGAGCGGATTGGGCTCGGTCGTGTCGAAAATGTTGACGCCGACGATCTTCTCCTGACCGGACTCGATACGGCCCCTGCGCTCCGCGTGCGAGGCGACGAGCTGCGACTTGAGATAGCCGGACTCGACGGCGGCCATCGCGCCGCCCATCTCCTCGATGCGTTCGATCTCCGCGAGGGACTCCTCGACCAGGGAGGCCACCTTCGCCTCGATGACGTGCGAGCCGTCGAAGATGTCCGCGTACTCCAGCAGGTCGCTCTCGTACGCCAGCACCTGTTGCATGCGCAGCGACCACTGCTGGTCCCAGGGGCGGGGGAGCCCCAACGCCTCGTTCCACGCCGGGAGTTGGACGGCACGCGCGCGTGCGTCCTTCGACAGCGTCACGGCCAGCATCTCCAGCACGATCCGCTGGACGTTGTTCTCCGGCTGCGCCTCCGTCAGCCCCAGCGAGTTGACCTGGACGCCGTAGCGGAACCGGCGCTGCTTCGGGTCCTCGATGCCGTAGCGCTCGCGCGTGATCTCGTCCCAGATGCGGCCGAAGGCCCGCATCTTGCACATCTCCTCGATGAAGCGGACGCCCGCGTTCACGAAGAAGGAGATACGGGCGACGACATCGCCCCTGCGGTCCTCGGGGATCTGGCCGGACGCGAACACCGCGTCCAGGACGGCGATCGCGGTGGACATCGCGTACGCGATCTCCTGGACCGGGGTGGCCCCGGCCTCCTGGAGGTGGTAGCTGCAGATGTTGATCGGGTTCCACTTGGGGATGTGGTTGACCGTGTAGCTGATCATGTCGGTCGTCAGCCGGAGCGAGGGGACCGGCGGGAACACGTGCGTGCCCCGCGACAGGTACTCCTTGACGATGTCGTTCTGGGTCGTCCCCTGGAGCTGGGTGATGTCGACGCCCTGTTCCTCGGCGACGACCTGATAGAGCGCCAGCAGCCACATGGCGGTGGCGTTGATCGTCATCGAGGTGTTCATCCGGTCCAGGGGGATGTCCTGGAACAGCCGGCGCATGTCCCCGAGGTGCGCGATCGGCACGCCGACCCGGCCGACCTCGCCGCGGGCGAGGATGTGGTCGGAGTCGTAGCCGGTCTGCGTCGGCAGGTCGAACGCGACCGACAGACCGGTCTGGCCCTTGGCGAGGTTGCGCCGGTACAGCTCGTTGGACGCCTCAGCCGTGGAGTGACCGGCGTACGTGCGCATGAGCCACGGCCGGTCTTTCTGACGCTCAGTCATCATCGACCTCAGGTGTCCTCAGATGTTCCGGAAGCGGTTGATCGCGTCGATGTGCTTGTCGCGCTTCTCCTCGTCGCGCACACCGAGGCCCTCCTCGGGGGCGAGGCACAGGACGCCGACCTTGCCCTGGTGGAGGTTGCGGTGGACGTCGTAGGCGGCCTGCCCGGTCTCCTCCAGGGAGTACACCTTGGAGAGCGTCGGGTGGATCTTGCCCTTCGCGACCAGCCGGTTGGCCTCCCAGGCCTCGCGGTAGTTGGCGAAGTGCGAGCCGATGATCCGCTTCAGGGACATCCACAGGTAGCGGTTGTCGTACTCGTGGTTGTAGCCGGAGGTCGAGGCGCAGGTGACGATCGTGCCGCCCTTGCGGGTGACGTAGACGCTCGCGCCGAAGGTCTCGCGGCCGGGGTGCTCGAAGACGATGTCCACGTCCTCGCCGCCGGTGAGTTCGCGGATCCGCTTGCCGAACCGCTTCCACTCCCGCGGGTCCTGGTTGTGCTCGTCCTTCCAGAACCGGTAGTCCTCGGCGTTGCGGTCGATGATCGCCTCGGCGCCCATCGCCCGGCAGATGTCCGCCTTCTGGGGCGAGGACACGACACAGATGGGGTTGGCGCCGCCGGCGAGCGCGAACTGCGTGGCGTACGAGCCGAGTCCGCCGCTCGCGCCCCAGATCAGGACGTTGTCGCCCTGCTTCATGCCGGCGCCGTTGCGGGAGACCAGCTGCCGGTAGGCGGTGGAGTTCACCAGCCCCGGTGCGGCGGCCTCCTCCCACGACAGGTGGTCCGGCTTGGGCATCAGCTGGTTGGACTTGACGAGCGCGATCTCGGCGAGCCCGCCGAAGTTGGTCTCGAAGCCCCAGATCCGCTGCTCGGGGTCGAGCATCGTGTCGTTGTGCCCGTCGGAGGACTCCAGCTCGACGGACAGGCAGTGTGCGACGACCTCGTCACCGGGCTTCCAGGCGTTGACGCCCGGGCCGGTGCGCAGGACGACGCCCGCGAGGTCGGAGCCGATGATGTGGTACGGCAGGTCGTGCCGCTTGGTGAGCTCGCTGAGCTTGCCGTAGCGCTCCAGGAAGCCGAAGGTCGACAGAGGCTCGAAGATCGAGGTCCACACGGAGTTGTAGTTGACGCTCGACGCCATCACGGCCACCAGGGCCTCGCCCGGGCCGAGTTCGGGCACCGGGACGTCGTCCAGGTGGATCGACTTGCGGGGGTCCTTGTCGCGGGTGGAGAGGCCCGCGAACATGTCCGTCTCGTCCTTGTGCACGGTGATCGCGCGGTACGACTCGGGGAGCGGCAGGGCGGCGAAGTCGGCCGGAGTCGAGTCCGGCGACTGGATCGCGGCGAGGATGTCCTTCACGGTCACGGTGTTGCCTCCGGCGAAGTGCGCCCTGAGGGAGGGGCGCCGATGGTTACGTCGGTGCTGCTGCTGAGGGTGGGTGGAGAGGTGCCGTCGGTTCGGCGGGTGGTGCTTCGGCAGCGCTTTGTGGCGCGGGAGGGTGCCTGTGACGCAGGCGTCCGGGCGCGCAGCCCAGTGGTGGGTTGCGGGGACAGCCGACGTACGGGAGATCTCTGTACGCCGGCCGCCCGGACACCTTCAACGTATGACACTGCGTGTCACCCCGCAAGGCACCGAGTGCCATGAATCGCTCTCAGGTGAAATCTTTACGTAACAAATGAGCGATGATCGATCGAACGAGGTCTGAAAGATGCGTGAAAAGGGGCTCTGGCATGCCAAAACGGCCACCCCGGAGGGTGGCCGTCATCACAGGGGACCGCAGGAGCTGGTGGGGCTCAGCGGTCCCTCAGTGCCTCTTCGATGGTCCGCATGACCTCGTCCAGCGGGGCGTCGGTGCGGGCGACCGTCACCAGGACCTCGCCCTGCTGGTGCACCATCGCCGTGGCCGGCTTGGGGGTCGTGGTGCGGCCGGCGCCGATGCCGCTGCCGAACGTCTTCCGTACGATCCCGAAGGCGTGGTCGAGCTGTGCCTCCACGTCGCCCTGGCCGCCGGCCCGCAGCCAGCGCCGCAGCACGTGGTTGTGGGCGGTGACCACGGCCGAGGCGGCGACCTCGGCGAGCAGCGGGTCGTCGTTGGCGTCGTCGTCGTGCGCGTGCTCGTCGAAGTGGCCCAGCAGATAACGCGTGAACAGCCGCTCGTAGCGGGCCACCGACGCGATCTCCGCCTCGCGCAGGGTGGGTACCTCGCGTGTCAGCTTGTAGCGGGCCACCGAGATCTCCGGCTGCGCCGCGTACATGCGCATGACTTCCTTGATGCCCCGGCACACCGTGTCGAGCGGGTGTTCGTGCGCGGGGGCGGCGTTGAGCACCGCCTCCGCCCGGATCAAGGTGTCGTCGTGGTCCGGGAAGATCGCCTCTTCCTTGGAGCGGAAGTGGCGGAAGAACGTCCGGCGCGCGACCCCGGCGGCGGCGGCGATCTCGTCGACGGTGGTCGCCTCGTACCCCTTCGTCGCGAACAGCTCCATCGCCGCCGCCGCCAGTTCGCGCCGCATCTTGAGGCGCTGGGCGGCGGCACGACTGCCCGCGGCACTCTCCGGTGCGTCGGGCGCGGCTGCGGTACGTGAGGGCTTGGCGGGCTGGGGCATGACCCGAACGTACTGCATGTGCGCAGCTTGCCGCGCACGTCGGGGGTTTCCCCCGCCCGGTGCGGGCAGGGGTCCTCCGGTGGGTTCGAGCAGCCCGCCCCAGTCTCCGTCGGCCGCGAACGGGTCGTCGGATCCCTCAGCGGCGGGCATATTCGCGGAAGCCGCGGCCCGTCTTGCGGCCGAGGCAGCCCGCGGCCACCAGGTGCTCCAGGAGCGGCGCCGGAGCGAGGCCCGGGTCCCTGAACTCGCGGTGCAGGACCTTCTCGATCGCCAGGGAGACGTCGAGGCCGACGACGTCCAACAGTTCGAAGGGGCCCATCGGGTAGCCGCCGCCCAGCTTCATCGCCGCGTCGATGTCGTCAAGAGACGCGTAGTGCTCCTGCACCATCTTGATCGCGTTGTTGAGGTACGGGAAAAGCAGTGCGTTGACGATGAATCCTGCCCGGTCACCACAGTCGACCGCATGCTTCTTGATCCTGACGCAGACCTCGTGAACCGTTGAGTGGACGTCGACATCCGTCAGCACCGTACGGACGACCTCGACCAGCTTCATCGCCGGCGCCGGGTTGAAGAAGTGCATGCCGATCACGTCCTGCGGACGTGAGGTGGCACGGGCGCACGCGACGACCGGCAGCGACGAGGTCGTGGTGGCCAGCACCGCGCCCGGCTTGCAGACCTTGTCCAGCGTCGCGAACAGCTGCTGCTTGATCTCCAGGTCCTCGGCGACCGCCTCGACGGCCAGATCGACGTCCGAGAACGCGTCGTAGGAGCCCGCCGGAGTGATCCGCTCCAGGGTCTGTGCGGCGGCCTCGGCGGTCATCCGCCCCCGGTCGACGGAGCGCGAGAGCGACTTGCCGATACGGGACTTGGCGAACTGCGCCTTCTCCTCGCTGCGGGCGGCGAGGACCACGTCGTAGCCGGCCTTGGCGAAGACTTCGGCGATACCGGACGCCATGGTCCCGGAGCCGGCGACCCCGACCGAGCGGACCGTACGGCCCTGGGCGAGCCGCGCGCCCTCCGGCGGGGTCAGGGCATCCCGCACGACCGTGGCGCTACCGGGGGTCTCGTAGGAGTAGAAGCCGCGGCCCGTCTTGCGGCCGGTCAGGCCCGCCTCGCTGAGCTGCTTCAGGATCGGCGCGGGGGCGTGCAGGCGGTCGTGGGACTCGGCGTACATGGCCTCAAGGACCGTGCGCGCGGTGTCGATGCCGATCAGGTCGAGGAGCGCGAGGGGGCCCATGGGCAGCCCGCAGCCGAGTCGCATCGCGGCGTCGATGTCCTCGCGGGAGGCGTACTTCGCCTCGTACATCGCGGCGGCCTGGTTGAGGTAGCCGAACAGCAGCCCGTCCGCGACGAATCCGGGCCGGTCGCCGACCGCGACGGGCTCCTTGCCCAGCTCGATCGCCAGCTCGGTGACCGCGGCGACGGCCGTGGGCGCGGTCAGCACCGAGGAGACCACCTCGACCAGCTTCATCGCGGGCGCCGGATTGAAGAAGTGCAGCCCGAGCACCCGCTCCGGCCGCGCCGAGTCGGCGGCGAGCCGGGTGACGGACAGGGCGTTCGTGCCGGTCGCGAGAATCGTCTCGGGGCGCACGATCCCGTCCAGTTCACGGAAGATCTGGTGCTTGATCTCGTACGACTCCGGGGCCACCTCGATGACGAGGTCGGCGTCGGCCGCCGCGCCCAGGTCGGTGGAGGTGCGGACGCGGGCCAGGGCGTCGGTGCGCTCCTGCTCGGTCAGCCGGCCGCGCCGCACGGCGTGGGCGGTCGCGGTCTCCAGGGCGGCGACGGCGTGGGCGGTCGCGGCCTCGCTGACGTCGATGCCGACGACCTCGCGGCCGGCCCGGGCGAGGACCTCGGTGATACCGGTGCCCATCGTGCCGAGACCGACGACGGCAATGGTCTTGAACGGGGACAGGGGAGCGTCGGACAGGGGAGCTGCCATCGCGGGACTCCTGGAATGAGGGTGACGACTGGGAGCGCACTCCGTACGCCGAGAGGGCGCACGGAGTGCGAGAAGGAGTGCGGGTGGGGCCGGGCAACGAGCGCACACGCCCGGCGAGTTGAGAGTTCCGACCGGCCCTGTCCCAGGCCGTGTCGTACTGCGGTACCTGAAGTACCGAACCGACTGCGCTCACCGCGGCTGCGTCACCAGGCCACGGCAAGG
Organism: Streptomyces sp. NPDC050549; assembly: GCF_040655035.1. Taxonomy (NCBI): domain Bacteria; kingdom Bacillati; phylum Actinomycetota; class Actinomycetes; order Kitasatosporales; family Streptomycetaceae; genus Streptomyces; species Streptomyces sp. NPDC050549. Next base: position 20,814 of record NZ_JBFAJD010000054.1, on the reverse strand, counting down.
AGGGTGCGAGTGGGTAACTCGCTCACCTGAGCTTAACCGGTGGGTAACGAGCGCGCCAGCCCCCGGAGTTTGTGATGTAGGTCCCGTCTGTCCCGCGACCCCCATAGGCTCGGTTTCATGGACGAAGAGTTGCGATCACTCACTGAGCGCTTACGGCAGGAGTCGGGAGGAACGGCGCCGTACGAGCGACTTGTGTCGACCGACGACCTCGACGAACTGGCGGAGGTGCTCACGGCCGTCGGACAACCGCTCTGGGCCCGGGAACTGGCCGCGTTCCGGCTCGGCCTCGCGGGCGACCGGCGAGCCTTCGAGTCCCTCGTCCTGCTCCTCAACCACCGTGACCCACCGCGCTGCGCCTGCGCCGCGTACGCCCTCGCCCGCCTCCACGACCCCCGCACCGCCCGCGCGGCAGCGGCCCTCGCCACCAACGAACTCCGCGTCGCCTACGCCCTGCACCCCGTCCGGCTCCTGGCCGACCTGCGCGCTCCCGAGTCCGTGCCCGCCCTCATCACCACCCTGGAGCGACGCCTGCGCCCCCACGACCCGTACCGCCGCGTGGCCCTCGCCTGCGTACAGGGCCTGGGCGAACTCGGCGACCCCCGTGCCAGACCGGTCCTGAACGAGGCCCTCGCCCACCCGGCACTGGCGGAGGCGGCGGTGCACGCGCTGGGGCGGATCCCACGGCAGCGCTGAGCCCCACTCGTCACCGCCTCAGCGCGTCAGCTCCCTGACGCACCGGATCTCCGGCACCAGCACCCCGTCCACCTCGTACGGCTCCTCCGCCCCGTCCGCCCGGAAGCCCGCCCGCTCGTAGAAGCGGCGGGCGCGGGCGTTGCCCCGGACCACCCAGAGGTACACGCGGTCGTGACCGAGGGCCGCGCACTGTCGTAGCGCCTCCTGCATCAGTGCCCGGCCGGCGCCGGTGTTCAGGTGTCGCGGGCCGAGGTAGATCGCGTACAACTCGGCTTCCCCGGTGCGGACTTCGCCGTCCCGGCAGGGGCCGAGCGCGGCCCGGCCGACGATCTCCTCGCCCCGCCGGGCGACCAGGTTCACCACGCTGCCGTCGCCTTCTGCGAGGCGGGCCCGGCGGCGCTCGGCGTCGTCCTTCGCGCTGAGGGCGTCCAGGAAGGACTGCGGCATGAGGCCCTGGTACGCGAACTGCCAGCCGAGGACACGGATTTCGGAGACCCGGTCGCAGTCGGCGAGAACCACGGGGCGGACCCGAAGGGGCTCGGCGGTGTCGCACATGGCGGCACCCTGGGGACTCGGCCGGCGGGTCGGCCGCCCCCGATTATTCGCCGATCACCGCGAACGCCTCGATCTCCATCAGGAACTCCGGTCGCACCAGCGCGGCGACCTGCACGGCCGATGCGGCGGGGAGCCGGTCGTCGGGTATGTGGGCGGCGCGGGCCGCGCGGATCGCCGGCAGGTGGGCCATGTCCGTGACGAAGAAGGTCAGTTTGACCACGTCGTCGAAGCCGGCGCCCGCGGCGCCGAGGCAGCGACGGAGGTTTTCGAAGACCTGGCGGGCCTGGGCCGCAGCATCGCCCTCGCCCACGAGCTTGCCGTCCTCGTCCAGGGCGAGCTGACCGGAGACCGCGACGAAGCGGCCGGTGCCCATGACGACATGGGTGTAGGCCGCGGCGGGTGCGACGCCGTCGGGGGCGGGAATCCTCGTCAGATCACTCATGCGTCCATGGTGGACCATGGGTCTGACAACGAGGATTCCCGCCCCCGAGGGACCGTCATGCGGGGTTCAGCCGCGGAAGCCCAGCAAGCCGTGCAGCGTCGAACCGTGTGCCGTGCTCGTCGCCGACTTCGCCGTGGTCAGCGGTTTCGGGTCAGGCGTCTTCTGGCACACCGCGTCGACCTCGCCGCCGCTGCGCGGTACCTTGCCGTTGGTCAGATAGGTCGCCAGGTACTTGTCCAGACAGACGTTCCCGCTCAGCGTGATGCCGTGGTTGCCGCCGCCCTGCTCGACCACGAAGCTGGAGTCGGCGATGAGTTGGTGGACCGTCGCGCCGCCCTCGTACGGGGTGGCCGCGTCGTTGGTCGCCTGGAAGAGCAGCACCGGCGGCAGCTTGCCGTTGGCGATGTTGACCGGGTGCTCGGACTCCGTCGGCCAGAAGGCGCACGGCGCGTTGTACCAGGCGTTGTTCCAGGCCATGAAGGGTGCCTTGTCGTAGACCGCCCAGTTGTCCTTGCGCCACTGGTTCCAGTCGCGGGGCCAGGACGCGTCACGGCACTGCACCGAGGTGTAGACGCTGTACCCGTTGTCCCCGGAGGCGTCGATGGCGGCGAAGTTGTCGTATGCCTCGACCAGCGGTTCGGCGTTCTTGTCGTTCACGTACGCCGCGAACGCCTCGGCGAGGTAGGGCCAGTAGCCGTTGTAGTACCCGCCGGGGATGAACGTGTCCTCCAGTTCCGAGGCGCCCACCTTCCCGCCGGCCGGCTTCTTGGCCAGTGCCTTCCGCATCGCGTACCACTTGGCCTCGATCCTGGCCGGGTCGGTGCCGAGCTTGTACGTGGAGTCGTATTTCGCGATCCACGCCATCAGCGCCAGCTGGCGGTCGTTGAAGGCGTAGTCCTGCCCGAGGTTGTCGTCGTACCAGACACCCGTGGGGTCGACGATGGAGTCCAGGACCAGGCGGCGCACGCGCTCCGGGTAGAGCTTGGCGTACACGGCGCCCAGGTAGGTGCCGTACGAGTAGCCGAAGTAGTTGATCTTCTTGGCGCCGAGCGCGGCCCGGATCGAGTCCATGTCCCGCACGGCGCTGACCGTGTTGATGTACGGCAGCACGCTCGCGTACTTCTTGCCGCAGGCCGCCGCGAAGGACTTCGCGCGCGTGAGGTTGGCCTTCTCCAGCGCGGGGGTGCTCGGCACCGAGTCGGGCCGGACCGGGTTGAAGTGGCCGGGCTTGCAGTCGAGGGTGGGGGTGCTCTTGCCGACGCCGCGCGGGTCGAAGCCGATGACGTCGTACTGGGACGCCACCGCCTTGGGCAGCGAGGAGGCGACGAAGCCCGCGAGGGTCAGTCCGCTGCCGCCGGGGCCGCCGGGGTTGACCAACAGGGGTCCCTGGTACGTCTTCGCGGTGTGCGGGACCCGGGACAGGGCGAGCGTGATCTGCTTGCCGTGCGGGTTCGTGTGGTCGAGCGGCACCTTGACGCTCGCGCACTGGAGCGTCGGATAGCTGGTGGTGGCGCAGCTCTTCCAGCTGAGCTTCGCCGCCTGGACGGTGGTCGCGGAATGCGTGGTGCTCGCGTCGGCGGGGAGAGCGGTGACCGTCCCGGCCACGACGACGGCGGCACCGCACAGTACGGCTGCGCGTTTTCTCATGAGTCCTCCCAGGACGGAGAGGCAGCCGACCGCGGTTCTCGCGGCCGGTCCTCGCCGCATAGTCCCGAAAAGCCGGGGCGGAAGAACCTGTTCAGCCGATACTTGACCCAATTGGGCCGCCGGATGCGCTCGAACGCCCTCGGATCAGCTCATGGAGAAGCACCTTCGGATCAGCTCATGACGAAGCGCCTTCAGATCAGCGAGAGCTGCGTCGGCCCGCTCACCGGCTCGTCGGCCGACTCCACCGGCTCGGGAATCCGGCGCGGCATGCCCGCGCGCGCGGGACCGATGCCGTACTCCTGTGCCAGGTCGTGGACCTGACGGGTGATCCGGCGCTGGTACCACTTCGGGGCGTACGCGCCCTCCGCGTACAGCCGCTCGTAACGGCGCACCAGATGCGGGTGGTGCTGCCCGAGCCAGGCCATGAACCACTCGCGGGCGCCGGGCCGCAGATGCAGCACCAGGGGAGTCACCGAGGTGGCTCCGGAGGCGGCTATCGCCCTTACTGTGGCGCGCAGTTGGGCCGGGTGGTCGCTCAGGAAGGGGATCACCGGGGCCATCAGGACGCCGACGTCGATGCCGTGCTCGGTCAGTGTCCGCACGGCGTCCAGGCGCCGCTCCGGGGAGGGGGTGCCGGGCTCCACCGTGCGCCACAGCGCGGGGTCCGTGAAGCCGACCGAGACGGAGATGCCGACGTCGGTGACCTCGGAGGCCTGCACCAGGAGGTCCAGGTCGCGCAGGATCAGGGTGCCCTTCGTCAGGATCGAGAAGGGGTTCGCGTGGTCGCGCAGGGCGCTCAGGATGCCCGGCATCAGCCGGTAGCGGCCCTCCGCGCGCTGGTAGCAGTCGACGTTCGTGCCCATCGCTATGTGCTCGCCGAGCCAGCGCCGTGAGCCGAGCTGGCGGCGCAGCAGGTCCGGCGCGTTCACCTTGACGACGATCTGGGAGTCGAAGCCGAGGCCGGTGTCGAGGTCCAGATAGCTGTGGGACTTGCGGGCGAAGCAGTAGACGCAAGCGTGCGAGCAGCCCCGGTACGGGTTGACCGTCCACTCGAAGGGCATGCGGGAGGCCCCCGGCACCCGGTTGATGATCGAGCGGGCCCGCACCTCGTGGAAGGTGATTCCGCGGAACTCGGGCGTGTCGAAGGTACGGGTGGTCACCGCGTCCGCGCCGAACAGCGCGACGTCGGCCGTCCGGCTGTGGCCGTCGGACTCCACTGTGAGGTTTTCCCAGCGCATGACGCCTCCTCGGTAGTCCTGCCCCCAGAGTGAAACACTTGTTCGAATTACTGTGCAAGTGAACTTCCTCATCACTCCTGATCGCTTCCGGCGCCCCGGGGCACCCCGATTTGGGTGACCGAGTGCGGGGGTGGTTGGCTTGCCCCGACCCCGAGAACGCAAGTCCTGGAGGAATGAAATGGCGCAGGTCGAGGCCACCACCGAGCGGGTCGTCGCAGCCGACGCGGAGAAGGTGTTCGACGCCCTCGCCGACTACACCGGCACGCGCGCGAAGCTGCTGCCCGAGCAGTTCAGCGAGTACGAGGTGCGTGAGGGCGGCGACGGCGAGGGCACCCTCGTCCACTGGAAGCTCCAGGCCACCAGCAAGCGCGTCCGCGACTGCCTCCTGGAGGTCGGCGAGCCGACCGACGGTGAACTGGTCGAGAAGGACCGCAACTCCACCATGGTCACCACCTGGCGGGTCACCCCGGCCGGCGAGGGCAAGTCCCGCGTCGTCGTGACCAGCACCTGGAACGGCGCCACCGGCATCGGCGGCTTCTTCGAGCGCACCTTCGCGCCCAAGGGCCTCGGCCGGATCTACGACCTGGTTCTCGACAGGCTCGCCGCCGAGGTCGAGAAGTAGACCCCAAGGGCCAAGCCTCCAGGGCGCGTTGACGCTCCGGCAGCGTTCCTCACCGGTTCGAGTGGATCTCCGTTCGAGCCGGGCGTACGCCGTAACTCGTCACGCTTGCACGCAGTTGTCGCCCAAAGCGGGAATTGTGCGGCAGGCGCGACGAGGGGAGCGGTACGTGGGCGGGACGACTCTGGTGCAGGACGAACGGCCCTCGACACCTCCGGAGACCCCGGTCCCCGCACCCGTCGAGAGGGCCGAACTCAGCCCGCGCCGCGTGCGGTTGGTCTTCCTCGGTCTCATGCTCGCGCTGCTCCTCGCCGCCCTCGACCAGATGATCGTCGCGACCGCCCTCCCGAAGATCGTCGGCGAGCTGCACGGCCTGGACAAGATGTCCTGGGCGATCACCGCCTACCTCCTCACCTCCACGGTCGGACTCCCGGTCTACGGCAAACTCGGCGACCTCCTCGGCCGCAAGAGCGTGTTCCAGTTCGCGATCGCGGTCTTCGTGGTCGGCTCCGCGCTCGCGGGCCGCGCCCAGTCCATGGACCAACTCATCGCGTTCCGCGCGGTGCAGGGCATCGGCGCGGGCGGGCTCATGATCGGCGTGCAGGCGATCATCGCGGACATCGTGCCGCCCCGGCAGCGCGGCCGTTTCATGGGCCTGATCGGCGCCACCTTCGGACTCGCCTCCGTCGCTGGCCCGTTGCTCGGCGGCTACTTCACGGACCACCTCTCCTGGCGTTGGTGCTTCTACGTCAACGTGCCCTTCGGCGTGGTGACTCTGGCCGTCGTGACCGTCGTACTGAAACTGCCCAAACCCACCGCCAGGGCCCGCCTCGACATCCTCGGCGCGCTGCTCCTCGCCGCCGCGTCGACGTGCCTCGTCCTGCTGACCAGTTGGGGCGGGACCGAGTACGCCTGGGGCTCGCGCGTCATCCTCGGTCTCGGCGCGGGAGCCGTGGCCGCCGCCGTCCTCTTCCTCGTCGCCGAGCGCTTCGCGCCCGAACCCCTCATCCCGCTACGGCTGTTCAGGGACCCCGTCTTCGACGTCACCGCTCTGGTGGGCCTGGTGATCGGGGTCGCGCTGTTCGGGGCCGCCAGCTATCTGCCGACCTTCCTGCAGATGGTCGACGGGGCGAGCGCGACGGAGTCCGGACTGCTGATGCTGCCCATGATGGGCGGCATCGTCGGCGCGTCCATCATCTCCGGCCAGCTCATCAGCCACACCGGCCGGTACAAGATCTACCCGATCCTCGGCAGCGCCCTCGCCGCGCTCGGCATGTGGCTGCTGTCCCGGCTCGAAGTGGACACGTCCCGGTTGCAGTACAGCGTCTGGATGGCCGTCCTCGGGGCCGGTATCGGCCTGGTGATGCCAGTCCTCGTCCTCGCCGTGCAGAACTCCGTGGGGCCCACCGACCTCGGCACCGCCACCAGCGCCAACAACTACTTCCGGCAGATCGGCGGCAGCGTCGGCGCCGCCGTCTTCGGCACCCTCTTCGCCGACCGGCTCACCGGCGCGCTGCGCGAACGCCTCCCCGCTGGCGCGGGCGCCGGTCTCCCCGACCCCGAGTCCATCACCCCGCAGCTCGTCCACGCGCTGCCCCCGGCGCTGCGCGACAGCTACATCCGGGCCTATGCCGACGCGATGCCCCGGATCTTCCTCTACCTGGTGCCGGTGCTCGCCCTCGGCCTGCTCATCGCCTTCTTCCTCAAGGAGAAACCACTGGTGTCCCACAACGCCCCCGCCGAGACCTCGGAGACCGCGCCCTTCAACTCCCCGATCCCGCAGGCCCGTTCGGGATACGCCGCCGGAATCCCCGTCTGCGGCAGGGTGCAGCACCCCGACGGGACCGTCGTGCCCCGGGCCGCGCTCACCCTCATCGACGTCTCCGGGCAGCAGATCGGGCGCGGTGCCAGCGGTTCGGACGGGCGGTACGCGCTGTCGACGCCCGGCTCCGGGTCGTACGTCCTGATCGCGGCGGCCGGCGGGCACCAGCCGCAGGCGGTGTCGGTGACCGTGGGCGAGCGGCCCGTCGAACTCGATGTCGTCCTCGGCGGCGCCGGACGCCTCGCCGGGAGTGTGCTGACCGCGGACGGCACCCCGGTGCGGGAGGCCGCCGTGACGCTCACCAATGTGCACGGCGAGGTCGTCGCCAGTAGCCGCAGCGGGCGCGAAGGCGGCTATGTGATCAGCGAGTTGGTCGCCGGCGAGTACACCCTCGCGGCCAGCGCGCCCGCGTTCCGCCCGGCCGCCCTACCGGTCAGCGTGCAGGCTTCCCGCGAGACCCGGCAGGACGTCGAACTCGCCGGCGGCTCCGTGCTGCGCGGCACCGTCCGGGCGAGCGGCGGGCGGCCCGTCGAGGACGCGCGCGTGACCCTCCTGGACGCGGCCGGCAACGTCGTCGACACCCTCACCACCGGACCCGACGGCACCTTCCGGTTCGTCGACCTGTCCTCGGGCGAATACACGGTGATCGCCGCGGGGTATCCGCCCGTGGCCACCGTGCTCCAGGTGGCGGGCGGGGGACGCACCGAGCGCGATCTGCAACTCGGTCACGAGGACTGACCCCCTGCCCCACGGGGCGCGCAGGCGCACGCCGGTGCGGATCGGATGGAACCAATTCCAGGAATGCCGCACATCGCCACCGGCCGTCCCCGTAGCGTGGTGGGTGGCGGCACAGATCTTGCGGAGCCGTGGGGAGAGAGGGCCTGGGCCATGGACGTGGCACCGAGCGGGAGGCGCCTCCCGGCCGCGGAGCCGGGGACGACGTGGTGAGCGAGCACACCGCGGCGGGCCGTATCCCGCTGGCCGTGATCCTCATCGACCGCGACGGACTCGTCTCGCACTGGAGCCGAGGCGCCCGGCGACTGTTCGGCACCACCAAGGAAGAGGCGATCGGCCAGACGGCGGTCGACCTGCTCCCCGTCTCAGGCGCCCTGCCCGACGACGAAGAGACCAGCCCCTACGGCGTGTTCGCGTCCTACGACGGTCTGGGCCCGGACCTGGAGTCCTCCCTCGACGGACAGCTGTCCTACCCGGCCGCCGGACGCGCCCGCCTCACCGTGCCCGAGCGAGGCGAGACGGGGGTCACCCCGGCCGAAGACTCGGCGAGCGATCGCGTGGACGTCCTGTGGTGGGCGTACCCCCTGGTCGGCCCCGGCCGGGAGCGGCTGCTCGTACTCGCCGCCGACGCGGGCGGCCTGCGCGAGGACCTCCCCGAGGCGGACGGCGCCTTCGAGCGCATAGCACCCGCCTTCGCGCACCACACCGACTTCCCGGGCGCCGACGAACTCGCCCGCAGGCTCCCCGAGATCCTGCCCAGCATGAGCGTCGACGAAAGCGCCCGCATCGTCGCCCAGGTCCTCGAACTCGGCTATCCCGTCCTGGAGTTCAGCCAGAACGAGCGGGTGCCCGTGACCCCCGACTGGGGCGTCGCCCGCCGCGCCGAGCGCAAGGCGCGCCGCGAGCGGGCCGCCCTCGCGGCCGCCGAGGGCCTGCCCCTGCCCGAGGAGGTCGTGGACGAGCGCGAGGACCTCGAATACGTCGCCGTACGCGAGCGCCTGGAGTTCCTCAACGAGGTCAGCGGACGCATCGGCACCTCGCTCGACCTCGCCACCACCATCCTCGAGGTCAGCCGGGCCGTCGTACCCCGCTTCACGGATGTCGCCGGCACCTATCTGCGCGAACAGGTCGTCGCAGGCGAGGGGTTTCCCGACGGTGTGCCGGACACCACCACCATGTGGCACCGGGTCGCCCTGGAGCACACCGACGAACCCGGCCGCTGGGACGACGTCGTACCGGTCGGCGAGGCCATGCCGTTCCCGGCGCACACCCCGTTCTTCCAGTGCATGACCACCGGCGACCCCGTCCTCGTGCCGCGCATCAGCGAGCAGATGGGGCACATGATCGCCTCGCAGTTCGAGAAGCGCGACATCCGGCCGCTGATCACCGGCCGCTCCATGCTGGTCGTCCCGCTCAAGGCGCGCAATGTCGTCCTCGGCTTCATGATCCTGCTGCGCCACCCCGAGCGCGTCGAGTTCAACGACATGGACCGCGTCACCGGCGCCGAACTCGCCGCCCGCGCGGGCCTCGTGCTCGACAACGCGCGTATGTACACCTACCAGGAGTCCGTCGCCGAGACCCTCCAGGACAGCATGCTGCCGCACATCCCGGCACGCATGGCGGGCTGCGACATCGCCACCCGCTACCTGCCGGGCACGCTCCTCGGACGCGTGGGCGGCGACTGGTTCGACTCGGTGAAACTGCCCGGCGCCCGCACCGCGCTCGTCGTCGGCGACGTCATGGGCCACGGCCTCAACTCGGCAGCCATGATGGGCCAGTTGCGCACCGCCGTACAGACCATGGCCGCCATGGACCTCCCGCCCGCCCAACTCCTGCGCAACCTGGACGACTTGGCGCAGCGCCTCGGCGACAACTACCTCGCGACCTGCCTGTACGTCGTCTACGACCCGATCGCGGGCGAACTCCACATCGCCAACGCGGGACACATCCCGCCGGTGATCGTGCGGGCCCGGGACGGCCGCAGCGAACTGCTCGACCTGCCCACGGGCGCGCCCATCGGCGTCGGCGGGGTGCCCTTCGAGTCGGTACGCGTGCGTGTGGACCCCGGCGACCGGCTGGTGATGTGCACCGACGGTCTGGTGGAGGTGCGGGGCGAGGACATCGGCGTAGGACTCGCGACGCTGAGCGAGTCGGCCGCACATCCGGCCGCGTCCATGGACGACGCCTGCGACACGATCATCCGCTCCCTCAACACACGCGGCGGCCGCAAGGACGACGTCGCTCTCCTGATGGCCCGCCTGAACGGCATCGAGCCGGACGACGTCGCCGAATGGCGGCTCGCCCTCGACCCGGCCGAGGCCGGCCGGGCCCGCGCGGTGGTCCGCGAACAGCTCCACGAGTGGGGCCTCGCCAAACTCGCCGACACCGCGGCCCTGTTGGCCGACGAGCTGGTCACCAACGCCGTACGGCACTCCCACGGCCGCCGGATCGAACTGCGCCTCGTGCGCGGCGACACCCTGCTGTGCGAGGTGGACGACGACGACCCCACCCTGCCGACCCTGCTCAGCGCGGGCCCGGGCGACGAGTTCGGCCGCGGACTGCACGTGGTCGGTGGACTCGCCCGTGAGTGGGGCGCCAGCCGTACCACCGCCGGCAAGACCGTCTGGTTCGAACTCACCCTGCCGCGCCGCTGACGCGCAGGTGACGGCGGGGGCGCACGAGGCGCACACCGGCGTACACGGGTCGAATGAGCGGTGAAGGAATGCGCCGCGTGCTTGTGAGCGGGACCAGGGCGCGATAGACCGTACTGGCCCGTCACTTACGGCGGAACGGCCTTGTATCCTGGGGAGTTGGGCATGAGCGTGACGAGTCGGTACCGGGACGCCTGGGAGGGTTTCTGGCGCGAGGCGCCCGAGGAACAGGGGGCCGTCTTCTGGGACGCGTCGCCGACCCAGACCGTCGGACTCCATCTCGCCCTGTTCGAACCGAAGTTGCGGGACCCCGGCCTCCAGATGATCGACCTCGGCTGCGGCAACGGCACTCAGACCCGGTTCCTCGCCGACCGGTTCAACCACGTCGTGGGCGCCGACCTGTCCGCCGCGGCCGTCGACCACGCCAGGCGTGCGGACCCGGCGGGGCAGGCGACCTACCGGCTGCTGGACGCGACCGACAAGACCGAGGTCGAGACACTGCACGCCGAACTCGGCGACGCCAACGTCTACATGAGGGGCGTGCTGCACCAGGTCGACCCCGACGACCGGCAGCCGCTGGTGGACGGGATCGCCACACTCGTCGGAGAGCGCGGCCGTCTCTTCCTCGTCGAACTCGCCGAGGCCGCCCGCCCGATCATCGGAGGCCTGTCCCAGGACCCGGAGGGGCCGCCCGCGAAGCTCGCCCCGATCCTCCGCCACGGCCTCGCCCCCGGCGAGGTTTCCGACGGCGAGGTGCCCGAACTCCTCCGCGCGGCCGGCCTCGCCATTCTCGCGAGCGGTGAACTCCCCCTGATCACCACCGAGTTCAGGGCCGACGGCGCCCGCATCGAGCTGCCGTCGAAGTGGCACATCGCGGGCCGCGCGACCACCTGAGGCGACAGGGGGAGGCGGGGCGGCTCACCGCCTCCCCCCGTCCGTCCTAGCCGAACTGGTGCTTGAGGAACGAGCCGGACCACGCCATCAGGTCTGCGGGCACGTAGTAGCCCTTCTCGTCGTTGATCGCGTCCCAGTTCTTCGCGACGTCCTCGACGGAGGCCGCGCCGCCCTCGTGCGCGTACCCCTCCGTCGAGGCCAGGAAGACCCGCGCGAACCGCCCCGCACCGGCCGTGTAGATCTCCCCGCTCACCGGGACGCTCTCGTGCGCGAGGTAGGCCACCATCGGCGCCACCGCCGACGACGGCATGTACGGCATGCCCTCCGCGGTCTCGGCGGGCTCCTCCTCGGGGCCGCCGCCCATCCGGGTCATCGCGGCCGGCGCGATCAGGTTGACCTTGATGTCGTGCGGCTCGCCCGCCAGTTTCGCGCTGCGTGCCATGCCGACCGTGCCCGCCTTCGCGGCGGCGTAGGACAGGTTGTTGTCCATGCCGAACATGCCGCTGGAGGTGGTCAGGACGACCCGGCCGTAGCCCTGCTCCACGAAGTGCGGCCAGGCGGCCCGCATCGTGTTGAAGGAACCGAGGAGGTGGACGGCCAAGTGCCGTTCCAGGTTGTCGAGTTCGATCTCCGGCAGGCCCGCGTAGCGGATGATCCCGGCGTTGTTGACGAGGACGTCGATCCGCCCGAAGCTCTGGATCGCGGTGTCGACGATGGCCTCGCCGCCGGCCTGCGTGGAGACGTCGTGGGTGTCGGCCACGGCCTGGCCGCCCGCGGCGATGATCCCGTCGACGACCTTCTGCGCGGGTCCGGCGTCGGAGCCCTCGCCCTCCATCGACCCGCCCAGGTCGTTGACGACGACCTTCGCCCCGCGCTCCGCCAGCAGACGGGCGTAGGCGCGGCCGAGGCCACGGCCCGCGCCGGTGACGACGGCGACGCGTCCTTCGAAGCCGAACTCGCTCATGGGTGACTCCAGTTGTGTGCGGGAAGGCGTGGGGTGGCTACCAGGTGACCGGCAGCTCGTGAATGCCGTAGGCGAGCGCGTCGTCCCGGCGGAACCTCAGCTCGTCGAAGCCGACCGCGAGGCGCAGGGTCGGGACGCGGCGGTACAACGTGCCGTAGACGACCTGCAGTTCGATGCGGGCGAGCTGCTGGCCGAGGCACTGGTGGATGCCCCAGGCGAAGGCGTGGTGGTGCCGGGCCTCGCGGGTGATGCCGAACTTCTCCGGCTCGGGGAAGGCCGCCGGGTCCCAGTTGCCCGCGGGCAGCGGGACGACGATGCCCTCGCCGGCCTTGATGGTGACGCCCTCGATCTCGATGTCCTCGGCGGCGATCCGCCGCTGGCCGAGGGCCGGGATCGTCAGATAGCGCAGGATCTCCTCGACCGCGTTGGCGACGGCCTTCGGGTCGTCCGTCCCGCGCAGCAGGGCGAGTTGTCCGGGGTTCTGCAGCAGCAGGGCGGTGCCCAGGGTGATCATGCTGGCGCTGGTCTCGTGACCGGCGATCAGCAGGATCATGCAGAGCATGACGGCCTCGGGCAGGGTGACTTCGCCCGCCTTGATCCGCCCGGCGAAGTCCGAGATGACGTCGTCGCTCGGCTCCTCCATCCGCTTCTGCAGCAGCCCGGCCAGATAGCCGCCCAGCGCTTCCATGGCCGTCCGGTCCTGCTCGGCGGTCTTGTCGCTGCGGGTCGCCAGCGAGGCGTGCTCCTGGAAGAACTCGTGGTCCTCGTACGGCACTCCGAGCAGCGCGCAGATCATCAGCGAGGGCAGCGGCAGCGCGAGCGCCTCCACCAGGTCGACCGGTTTCGGGCCCGCGAGCATGGGGCCGGCTTCCCCAACTTCTTCTTCCCCGGCGGCCCGCACGGCGCGACCGGCAACAACCCGCGCTACGCCGGCGACCAGGTCGAGATCATCACCGAGGTCATCGTCCACACCCGCGACAGCGGCTACGACGTCATCGAGGTCACCGAGGCCGCCGAGGAGGAGTGGACGGACGCCATGAACAACAGCACGATGTCCTCCTTCCTGGAGAGCAGCTACTTCTACGGCGGCAACATCCCCGGCAAGCCGGTCAAGCAGCTCCTCAACCCGACGGGCCGCTGGGCGCTCCAGGAGACGATCAACGCCGTCAGGCAGAACGACTTCCCGACCTTCGTCCTGTCCAAGGCCGAGCACCCGGAAGCCTGAACGCCCGGATGCCCGTGCCGCCCTGGACGTGGGCGGCACGGGCATCCGGGCTTCCGCCGAGGTCTACTCCGCGAACGTCGTGACCCGGTGCTGGAACAGCCATGCGCCGTCGTGCCGGCGCAGGACGTCGTCGTAGCGTCCGACCGTCTGTACCGTCCAGCCGGCCTTGCCGCGCGCGAAGAAGGCCAGGTTGCTGGTGGCGGTCGCCTCGTCCTCGGTGGCGGAGGTGACGACGGTGTTGGCGATCAGGTGCAACTGCGGCGTCTGGGGTGCGAAGCCGCCGAAGCCCTGCCGTATCGCCTCCCGGCCCTCGAACCTGGCCATGCCGACGATCTCGGCGACGCCGTCGGGGGTGTACAGGGCGGCGATCTCGTCGGCCCGCCCGGCGTCCAGGGCCTGGGCGTAGGCCGCGATGGCGGTCTGGACGGCCGCCGCGACGGACGCGTCGATCGATGTGGTCATCTCACTCCAAGATCGAGAAGGTCAACGGGATTGCCGAGGACGGCCGTTACGCCTGGTACGTGGTCTTCCTGCGGTGCAGCAGCCAGGTGCCGTCCTGGCGGTGCAGGGTGTCGTCGTAGTGCCCGACCACGCCGATCGCCCAGCCCGTCTCGCCGCGCTGGAGGAAGACCACGTCGCTCAGCGCGCGGGCCTCGTCCTCGCCCGTGGACGTCACGACGGTGTTGGTCACCAGGTGGAGCTGCGGCTGGACCGGCTCCCAGCCCTTGAAGGCCGCGTGGATCGCGTCGCGCCCCTGGACCGGGTCCATGCCCGGGATCTCCAGGACGGCGTCGGGCGTGTACAGCGCGACGAGGTCGTCGGTGCGGCCGGCGTCCTGGGCCTGGGTGTGCGCGCCGAGCACGGCCCGTACGCCCGCCACGACCCACGCCTGTGTGGATTCGCTCATTCTTCGCTCCAAGGTCGGGTGTTTCGACCACTCGGTCTATTGATGAGTCGAAGATAAAGGGAGGGGGTGCGCAGGATTCGTTGACCGATCGGTACAATCACAAATAACATGCGGGCGGCTGGTCAACGGGGACTGTCGCCGAAGGAGGCGTGATCATGACGAAGCGTTGGAAGCAGCGTCCGCCGGGCTCTACGTGGGGCGATTGGGGTGAGGGCGACGAACTGGGTCGTATCAACCTGCTCACTCCCGAGAAGGTGCTCCAAGGGGTCCGCGAGGTCGAGCACGGCATCAGCTTCAGCCTGAGCCTGCCGCTCGACTATCCGGGCGGGAGCGAGCTGAACCAGCGGCGCTACCCTCCGCTCCTGCGGCCCACCGAGGACCTCGAACACAAGCAGGACGTCTTCTACAACATCAAGGCGCGCGAGCACTTCTCGCCGCACCTCAGGGACGTCTGGTCCGACGACGTGGTGACCCTCTGGCTCCAGTACTCGACGCAGTGGGACGCACTCGCCCACCAGGGCCAGGAGTTCGACGCCGACGGTGACGGCGTCGAGGAGGCGGTCTACTACAACGGGTACCGCGCCGACGTCGACATCGTCGGACCGCAGGAGGACGCCAAGGGCGACGGCAGCGGCACCCTCGGCTTCGCCCGCCACCTCGGCCTCGAGCACATGGCGGAGCGCGGGGTCCAGGGCCGGGGCGTCCTGATCGACCTCGCCCACCACCTGGGCAACACCTGGCAGCCGGTCAACCTGAAGACCCTTCAGGAGATCATGGCGGCGGACAACATCGTCGTCGAACCCGGCGACATGCTCCTCCTGCACACCGGGTTCGACACCGCCGTGATGGCCTGGGGCAAGAACCCCGACCCCGTGGGCATCCACACCACGGCCTCCTACCTCGACGCGTTCGACCCGGCGCTGCTGGAGTGGATCGCCGACTCGCAGATCTCGGCGCTGATCTCGGACAACTACGCCGTCGAGGGCGTGGGCGTCGGCCCCGAGGGCAACACCCCGCACTCGCTGCTCCCGATCCACAACCTCTGCCTCTTCAAACTGGGCGTTCCCCTGGGCGAGTTGTGGTACCTGGAGAAGCTCGCGGCCTGGCTGCGGGAGCACAACCGCAGCCGCTTCCTGCTCACCGCGCCCCCGCTCAACCTGCCCGGCACACAGGGCAGTCCGCTGACGCCGGTCGCGACCGTCTGACCGCCTGACAGCCGCTACGACGGGAAGGGCCCCCAGAGATTCTGGGGGCCCTTCCCGTCGTAGAACCGCTCGTCCCTGCTCAGACCGCGGCGATCCGCCGCACCGTGTCCGCGATCGTGTCCCGCGACGGCAGCCAGACGCGCTCCAGCGAGGGGGCGTACGGCGCCGGGACGGACGGCGGGGCCACGCGGGTGACTGGGGCGTCCAGGTGCCAGAAGCCCTCGTCGACGGCCATCGCGGAGAGTTCCGCGCCGACGCCGAAGTCGCGTACCGCCTCGTGCGCGATGACCAGGCGGTTGGTCTTGGCGAGCGAGGCGAGGACGGTCTCGCGGTCCAGCGGGGCGATGGTGCGCAGGTCGATCACCTCGACGCTGATGCCCTCCCCGGCGAGCAACTCGGCTGCCGCCAGGGCGTCCTGGACCATTCGCGACCAGGAGACGAGCGTGAGGTCGGTGCCCTCGCGGATCACCTTGGCCCTCCCCAGCGGGATCAGGTGGTCGGCCGGGGGCTTGGGGCCCTTGAGGCCGTACTGGAGGCGGTTCTCGACGAAGACCACCGGGTTGGGGTCCTGGACCGCGGCGCGCAACAGGCCATAGGTGTCAGCGGGGTTGGACGGCATCACCACCGTCAGCCCGGGGATGTGCGCGAGCAGCGCCTCCAGGCTCTGCGAGTGCTGGCTGCCCGAGGAGCGGCCGGCGCCGAACTGGGTGCGGACGACCAGCGGCATGGAGGCCCGGCCGCCGGTCATGAAGCGGAGTTTGGCGGCCTGGTTGAGGAGCATGTCGAGGCAGACGCCGATGAAGTCCATGTACATGATCTCGACCACCGGCTTCATCCCGGCCATCGCCGCCCCCACCGCCGTACCGACGATGGCGCTCTCGCTGATCGGCGTGTCCCGCACCCGGCCGGGGAAGGCCTGGGCGAGTCCGCGGGTGAGCCCGAAGACGTTGCCGCCCGCTCCGACATCGATGCCGGCGACGAACACGCTGGGATCCGTGGTGAGTTCGTGCTTCAGGGCCAGTCGTACGGCGTCCATGGACCGGAAGATCTCGGCGTCGGCCGGGAGCGGCGCGGGCTCGGGGATCGGGAGGCGGGGGGCCGAGACGTAGTCGTGCAGGGTCTCTGGGGCGGGTTCCGGCAGGCTCCTCGCCCAGTCGATCGCCGCCTCTGTCTCCTTGTCGATCTCCTCGTCCACGGCGTCGGCAGCCGCCGCGTCCAGCCGGCGGCGGGCGATCAGCAGCGGGTCGCGCTCCTTGGCGGCGGCGACCTCCTCGGCGGGGCGGTAGCGCTCGGGGTCGCCCTCGTAGTGGCCGTGCCAGCGGTAGGTCTCGGCCTCGACGAGGACCGGGCCGCCGCCCGCGCGCAGCCCGGCGACCACTCCGGTCATGGTCTGGGCGACCGCCAGCACGTCGTTGCCGTCGACGTGTTGGTACTCGATGCCGTACCCGGCGGCGCGCGCGGAGAGCGGGGCGCGGTGCTGCTCGGCGGCGGGGGAGAACTCGGAGTAGTGGTTGTTCTCACAGAGGAAGACGACCGGCAGATCCCATACGGCGGCCAGGTTCACGGCCTCGTGGAACATGCCCTGGGCCACCGCCCCGTCCCCGAAGAACGCCACCACCACGTCACCGGCCGTCCGCAGTTTCGCGGTGGTGGCGACCCCTGCGGCGATCGGGAGGCCCGCGCCGACGATGCCGTTCGCGCCGTAGATCCCGAGACCGGGGTCCGCGATGTGCATCGAGCCGCCGCGGCCGTGGCAGGTGCCCGCGTCCTTGCCCATCAGCTCGGCCATCATCGACGCCGAGTCCAGGCCCTTGGCCAGGACGTGGCCGTGGCCGCGGTGGGTGGAGGTGATGCCGTCGCGCGCGCCGAGCGGCCAGCAGGCGCCCACGGCGCTCGCCTCCTGGCCGATCGACAGATGCAGGAAGCCCGGGATCTCCGTCGCCCTGTACAGGTCGGACGCCCGCTCCTCGAAGCGCCGGATGCGGCGCATCCGCCGGTACATCTCCAGGAGCTGGTCCGCCTGTGCGGTGCCGGAGCCGGTGCCGATGTGGTGCGATGCCTGAGTCATACGGTCCTCGCTTTAATGTACCGTTTGGTCTAGCAAACTAGAGCGACGTCCCCGGATCCGCTTCCCCCGGGCGTGCCGTGACGCGGCGCCCGTGCGGACCCGGGACAGCACGCACGTCGTCACAGCCAGGGGAGAGAAGACATGCCACGACCGCCGGGTCATGGGCCGGGCTTCGAAGTCAGGCGCCAGAAGATCATCGACACCGCGGCGTCCCTGTTCGCGCAACAGGGCTACGCGGCGACCTCCATCAACGACCTGGGCCGCGCGGTCGGGCTCGCCAAGGGTGCCCTGTACTACTACATCGGCTCCAAGGAGAACCTGCTCATCGAGATCCAGTCGCGGGTGCTCGGCCCGCTGCTGGCCCGGGCCAAGGAGATCGCGGCCCTCGACGAGGTGCCGCTGCTGCGGCTGCGCCTGCTGTCCGAGTCGCTGCTGACGATCATCTTCCGCAGACTCGACCACATCTGGGTCTACGAACACGACTACCGCAGCCTCAGCGGCAAGGAGCTGGAGATCGTGCTGCGGCAGCGCTCCGACTTCGAGCACCTGATCACCGGGCTGCTCACCGAGGCCGTCGAGGAGGGGACCTTCCGCGCGGTCGAGCCGCACCTGGCCACCCTCCAGTTCCTCAACCTGCACAACCACACCTACCAGTGGGTGCGGCCGGACGGCAGCTGGGACGCCGCGTTCCTGTCCGGCGAGTACTGCGCGACCCTGTTCCGCGGTTTCGCCGCGAACGTCGGCGAACTCCCGGACGTCGAGGCGCTGGCCGCCGAGTTCAAGCACGCCCGGCCCGAACTGCCCCTCGATCCCGAGGCGTTGTGGGAGTCGGAGTCGGTCTCCGTCGCGAGCTGACCGGATCCGCGGTGCGCCGCCGCTTCGGCGCGCCGCGGGACCCGTCGCCTCACGCGCCCTTGACGAGGGCCTTGGCGATGACATTGCGCTGGATCTCGTTCGTGCCCTCGCCGATCTCCAGGATCTTGGCGTCGGCGTAGAAACGGGAGATCTCCGACTCGCGTACGTACCCGTAGCCGCCGTGGATCTGAAGTGCCTGCGAGGCCGCCCGGTTGGCGACCTCGGAGGCGTACAGCTTGGCCATCGCGGCCTCCGTGCTGTGCGGGCGGCCCCGGTCGGCGAGCCACGCGGCGCGGTACACCATCCAGCGGGCCGCCTGGTACTCCGTACCGATGTCCGCGATCTTGTGCGCGACCGCCTGGAAGTCGGAGAGCGGACGCCCGAACTGGTGCCGTTCCTTGGCGTGTTTGACCGCGAGGGCGAGTGCCGCCTTCGCGAGCGAGAGGCCCAGCGCGGCGACGCTGATCCGGCCGCCGTCGAGCACGGACAGGAACTGCCGCAGTCCGTTGCCCTCCTCGCCGATCAGATGGTCGTCGGCGACCCAGCAGTCGGTGAACACCAACTCCCTTGTGTCCATGGCGTGCCAGCCGAGCTTCTTCAGCTTCGCGCCGACCGTGTATCCGGGCGTCCCGGTCGGCACGTAGAAGGTCGCGTACCCCTTGCGGCCGTCCGCGCCCTTGCCGGTCGTGGCCAGCAGGGTGACGCCCTGGCTGATGTCGGTCCCTGCGTTGGTGATGAACATCTTGGTGCCGTTGATCACCCAACCCCCGTCCGCGCGGCGGGCGGTGGTCGCGATACCGGCCGCGTCGGAGCCGGCCTCCGGCTCGGTCAGCCCGAACGCGCCGATCGCCTCGCCCTTGGCCAGCGGGGTCAGCCAGCGGTGCTTCTGTTCCTCGGTGCCGTACGCGAGCAACGGCAGCGTGCCGATGGTCGAGTGCGCGTTCCACGAGGAGGCCACGGACTGGTCGGCGGTGCCGAGTTCCTCCATCACCGCGACATAGGTGACCGTGTCCGAGCCCGCCCCGCCGTACTCCTCCGGCACGAGCATGCCCATCAGGCCGAGTTCGCCGAGCTTGGTGAAGATCTTGGTGGGGAAGATCTCGTTCTCGGACCACTCGGCCGCGTGGGGCGTGATCTCGTTGGCCGCGAACTCGCGGACCATGTCCTGGAGAGCGAGGGTCTCCTCGGGCAGGTCGAAGTCCATGTCACAGTCCCTTCGGGGTCAGCAGCACCTTCAGGTGCTTGGCCCGGTCGGCGGCCAGGTCCTCGAAGACACCGGCTCCTCCCGAGAGCGGAAAACGGCCGGTGATCAGGGCGGAGGCATCCAGACGTCCGGTGCTCATCAGGTCGATCACGCGGGATGTCGAAGTTGTAGCCGAGGGTGCCGACCACCGACCGCTCGTAGAACACGAGTTGGCCCATGTCGAACTCGACGCTGCCGTGCCCGACGCCGGCGAGTACGACCCGCCCGCCGCGCCGGACGATCGACACGGCCTGGCCCGCGAGGGCGGGCACGCCGGTCGCGTCGATCACGACGTCCGGGCCGATGCGGTTCGTTCGCACGAACACCTCGCGCCGTACGTCCGTCGCGCGCGGGTCGAAGGCCTCGGTGACACCGATGCCGAGCAGCATCCCGCGGCGACCCGCGAGGGGTTCGCTCACGAACAGGCCTGCGGCGCCCGCGATCTGGGCGGCCAGGACCACGGCCACGCCGATCGGGCCGCCGCCGACCACGAGGACGTTGTCGCCCGGTTTGACGCCGGCCCGGGTCACGGCGTGCAGGCCTACCGCCAGCGGCTCTGCTACGGCGGCCAGTTCGTCGCTGACGTTGTCCGGGAGGCGGGTCAGGCCGGCCAGCGGGACGGTGACGCGTTCCGCGAAGGCGCCGGGGGAGGCGAGCCCCACGGAGCCGCTCTTGGGGCAGATGTGGTACTCGCCGCGCGTGCACCAGAAGCAGGTGCCGCAGCGCCAGACCGGGTCCGCGGCGACGCGGTCTCCGATGGTGATGCCGGGTACCGGGGTGCCCAACGCGACCACTGTGCCGCTGAGTTCGTGGCCGAGGGCGAGGGGTGGTTTGGTGCCGGTGAGGGGGTGGGGGCCCTCTCGGATCATGTGGGGGCCTTCCAGGTATTCGTGGAGGTCCGTGCCGCAGACTCCGCACCACGACACTTCTACGACTGCTTCGTGGGGGGCGGGTCCGGGGGGGTGCCCCTATCTGTTTCGTCAACCCTGGTGGGGTCGGCTTGTAGGGGTTGATCCTGGTTTTTGGGAACGTCCCGCGAAGCGGGATGTTC
>NZ_JBFAJD010000053.1:0-50152 GCF_040655035.1 Streptomyces sp. NPDC050549 | reverse complement strand
AGGATGTCTTGGAGGACAGACCTCTTCTACAGCAGCTCCGCTGCCTCGTTCACCAGCATTGACGAACAACATCCACGCCTAACTGAACGGCGTTGGCTCTAGGGGCTCTAGGGAGTCCTTGGGGAGAAGTGATGCGGATGATTTCCTCGCGCTGCCTCCGACGAGTCACCGACCAGGTGTCCAGGACGGGGACCGGGACCGGGCCGGGAGGCTGCCGGGTCGTCGTCGGCCGCCGAATCGCGCCCCTGCCATCCCTCACGGCTCCAACCACAGACCCCCCGAAGCCGTCACACCCCCACCCTGAGTCACACGGAACGCCCACCCCTCCCCCATGGGCTCGCACGCGACGTACGCGGGCGGGTCCCAGTCCGTGAACCGGGAGGCCGTCATACGGCAGCCGGTCAGTCGGCCGGAGGTGTCGCCGCTCGTGAGGCAGGCCGCCTGGCGGGCGGCTTCCAGGAGGACCATGCCGGGGATGTGGTCGCTGGGGTGGTCGAAGAACAACGGATGGCGAAGGTCGGCCGGTGCCACCCGCAGGGAACCGGTCCCGTCCCTGGCGACCATCACACCGCCGGGGGCGGCGGCCGAGACGTCGGTGGGCGGGAGTCGCCGGATGTCCTCGCCCGGTGCCGGAAGCACACCGGACCGGGCGCCTCGCAGCCCCCTGTACTCGTCCTCGGCGAGAATGCGGGCCCGGCCCTCGGCGCTGCCGAACTCGGCGTCGCCCGCGGCCAGTTCGAGCCGGAGGCTGAGCGCGACGGGATGGGGGAGACCCTCGACGCGACGGACGTCGTACACCCTGGCGCGACAGGTCACGTCGGTCGCGCCGTAGCCGACCACGGGTTCCGTGGCGGGGTCGAGGCGGAAGCCGATGGTCTTGATGACGGACCTGCTCGTCCCGGGGACTTCCAGGAAGCGCTGGCAGAGGTACAGACAGCCCTGCCGGAGGGTTTCTGCGATCAGGAGCGGGTCGTGCCGGTCGCCGGATCCGGGCCGGAACGTGGTGTGGGAGCGTGACCACTGCGCGGCGAGCAGATACCGTCCATCGCCCAGCGCGTGTCCGTCGGTGAGGAGGACCTCCGCGATCGACTTCCGGTGGACGAGATTGCGCGGTACGGAGCGGTCCCAGCTCAGTGTCGGTACCGCCGTATCGGAAGGGGGAGACCCGGTGGATTCCTTCATAAAATAATAGGATGCGTGATCCTTGCGGGTGCGGATAAGAAATGCCGCGCTGTCCGATAGATTCGCCTGAAAAGACGATTCGGCGTGAAGGGCAAGGGTCGTTGAGGGCGATGCAAGAACGCGCGGAAGCCACCCGGCAGGCCGTCCTGGCGGCGGCGGCAGTGCTGTTCGAACAGCATGGATACGTCGGGACGAGCATCAGCGACGTGGCGCGGCGGAGCGGTTACACCAGCGGCGCCATCTACTTCCACTTCGGCAGCAAGGAGGGTCTGGCCGCTTCCGTCTTCGAGGCCCACTTCGGTGAATGGCCGAGGCTGGTGGAGACCTGGACCTCGCTCGACGGCCCCGTCCTGGACCGGCTGGTGGGGCTCAGTCTCGCGGTGGCGCGCGAGTTCCGCGACAACGTGATCGTGCGGGCGGGCAACAGGCTCTCGAACGAGAGCAAATCCATTCCCGCCGCATTGCCGCAGCCGTTCGTGGGCTGGATCGAAACCGTCGTCCAACTCCTGGACTCCGCACGGGAGAACGGCGAACTCGCGCCGGATACCGATATCGAGCGGGCCGCACGGGTAATCGTCGCCGGTTTCTTCGGCACCCACACCGTGTCCGACGCCCTGGACGACCGCAGACACGTCGAGCAGGCGGTGACGGACCTCTGGCTCTTTCTGCTCCCCGCCCTCCAGGCGGCCCCCGATCCGCACGGCTGCCTGGACCGGGCCCGCACTCTGCTCGGTCAGTCCCTGTAGTCCGGGGCGATGCGCTCCACCAGGCGGAGCAGCGCCGACCAGGCGAGGTCGTAGGCCTTGTCGTCCTGGAGGTCCGACTTCTCGTCCTCGCCGGTGAGTTGGCGGGCGGTGAGTTCGCAGATGTCGGGGGCGGGGGTGAGCAGCGGGGCGCTCGCGGTGGTCTGGGTCTCGCAGGCCCTGTCGAGGTGGTACATGCGCAGGAAGGCCTGCGCGGGGGTCTCCCCCACGGTGAGCAGGCCGTGGTTGCGCAGGATCATCGCGGGGTGGCCGCCGCCCAAGTCGGCGACCAGGCGCCGCTGTTCGGCGAGGTTGAGGGCGACGCCCTCGTAGTCGTGGTGGCCGAGCCTGCCGTAGAACTCCATGGAGATCTGGTTGAGCGGGAGCAGGCCGCTTTCCTGGGCGGCTACGGCGCAGCCGGACCTCGTGCGGGTGTGCAGGACGCAGTGGGCGTCGGGGCGGGCGGCGTGGATGACGCTGTGGATGACGAAGCCGGTCGGGTTGACCGGGTGGTGGGACTCCTCGACGGGGTGGCCGGACAGGTCGATCTTGACCAGGTCGGACGCGGTGATCTCCTCGAAGAGGAGGCCGTAGGGGTTGATCAGGAAGTGGTGGTCCGGGCCGGGGAGCCGGGCGGAGATATGGGTGAAGATCAGGTCGGTCATCCTGAAGTGCGTCACGAGCCTTTAGACGGCGGCGAGTTCGCGGCGCAGCCGGAGTTCTTCCGAGGACATGGGGACCTTCCGACGGGATACGGCACGTGCGGGTGCGGGTGGGGGGGGCCGGTACGGCGGTTCAGGCCACGCTCAACTCCGTCGCGGTGGGCGCCTGTTCGCCCGCGAGGCGGCGGTGCCAGGCCTGGCCGACGGACTCTTCGGTCGGCTTGGTGAGGAGGCCGACGGCCACGTAGGCGACGAGGGGCGCGGCCCCGGCCGACGTGGCGCCCGCGCTCGCGCCCGCCGGGCACTGGGTCGTGGTCCACGGCCGCTACACACCGGCTCCGCCACCAGGAGACGATCCGGCTCAACTCGCCACGCTGGGAACCGCGTTGCGCACCGCGTATCTGCACGTCGACGGCTCCGCGCTGAAGGCGCTGGTGCCCGGTGCGCCCGACGTAGTGACCGAAGTGCCCGCGCAGGCAGCGGACTTGGGCTGGGTTCTCGGGTTCAGTACGCCGGTGCCGGCCTCGGAGCTGGCGCACGCAGATGTCCAGGCCGGACGCGCCCTGAAGCGCGCGCTCGCCGCACAGGTGCCGGCCGTGGTCCACAGCAGGGATCCGCTCACCGTCCACGGGCTCGTTCCGGCCACCGACGCCCGGGAGTTGGCCCGCAACCGGTTCGCCCCGCTGGACGAGGCCGGTTCGCCGGGGGCGCCGGTCCTGGTCGAGACCCTGCGGACCTGGCTGACACTGCACGGCAGTTGGGACCGTACGGCTGCGGCCCTGCAGGTCCACCGGAACACCGTGCGGCACCGTCTGGCACGGGTGGCCGAACTGCTCGATGTGGACCTGCAGGACCCCGGCGTGCGGATGGAACTCTGGTTCGCCCTGCACTGGTTGCCGGACGAGAACCAGGACCGCTCCGGCTAGGGCTCAGCGGTAGCCGTCCGAGCGCTTGCGGTGCAGGGTGAAGTTCTCGAACACCGACAGGTCGCCGTTGGGCTTGTTCACGTTGTAGTAGGTCACGTGCATACGGGTGGTGTCGCCGGGGTGCGCGCCGGGGTCGACGGTGAACGCGGCGAAGCCGTAGGGGTGTTCGGTGTCCCGGACGCCGATCCAGACCGCCTCCTCCTTGGTGTAGGTGGAGGTGCGCTTGCCGTTGGAGCCGGGGGTCGCCGACACGGACGTGATCACCTTGCCGGTGCCGTCCTTGAAGAAGCTCTGGTTCGTGGTGCCCGAGACGCCACCGCCGCCGAGGATCATGTGGACGGTGCCGAGGCCGGTGTCGATGTTGTCGGTGGCCGCGGAGACCGGGTTGGGGGTCAGGGTCTCGGTGCCGCTGACGACTCCGCGAACGGCGAGCGAGCGCTCGTAGTTGTGCTCGTGGCCGCAGAGCACCAGGTCCACGCCGTAGCGGTCGAAGAGGGGGCCGTACTTCTGGCGCAGACCCAGGTCGGCGCCGTTGGCGTCGGTGGAGCTGACCATGACCTGGTGCATGGCGACGACGATCCAGTCGGTGTCGCGCGAGGCCCGGGCCGCCTTCAACTCCTTCTCCAGGAAAGCGAGTTGACGACCGCCGGAGTAGCCGCTGATGTAGACGTCGCCGCCGTCCTGGAGGCAGTTGTCGTCGTTCTGCAGCACGATCACCCGGACCGAGCCGGCCGTGAACGCGTAGTAGAGGCCCGCGAGTTCGGCGTCGGTCTCGGTGGACGGGAGGGAGAAGTAGGTCTGGTAGGCGCCGAGTCCGATCGGGCCGTTGGCCTTCTCGATCTCGTGGTTGCCGGCCGCCGGCATCCAGGGGCGGAAGCGGGCCGAACGGGTGTTGTTGGTGAAGAAGTTGTTCCAGGTGCGCACCCGGTCGACGTCCAGGTTGGCATAGCAGAGGTCGCCGTTGAGGAGGTGGAAGAGCGGGGCGACCTGCTCGATGCCGGTGACGATGTCCTTCGTCGCGGGCGTGGAGTTCGCGTCGAGGCCGACCGTGCCGTTGGCCGCCCAGGTCACCTGGGGGGCGGACTGGTCGCCGAAGCTGGTGAAGGTGAGCGGCTTCCGGCCGCGCGGGGCGGTGCGGAACGTGCCGCTGTCGGGGGTCGCGCCCTCGTGGGTGGCGAGGTAGAGGTAGTCGGTGTCCGGGGTGAGCTTGTTCAGCGCGGCGTGGTGGACGTGGACGGTGCGGCTGGAGGTGCCGTCGACGTAGGTGACGGTGCGGGCCTTGGCGCTGGAGCCGAAACCGTGCTCCAGGGTGCCGTAGCGCACGACGGGTCTGGTCACCGGTTTGTCGGTGATCCACGAGACCGTCATCTGGGTGCGCGGGTCCGCCCCGAAGGTGAGGTGCAGACCCTGGACCGGCACCGCGCCGGAGGAGTCGGCGGTGAGGTGGAGTGCCGGGGCGTCCAACGGGGCGGCCTGTGCCGTGCCTGCTCCCAGCAAGGGGGTGACGGCGGCGCCCGCGCCGGCCGTACCGAGGAGCCCCAGCGCGTGCCGTCGGCTGACCCCCTCGGACGACTGCGGCGAACCGTCCGGTGTCTCTGTCTGTGCGGTCATGATGCCCTCCCTGGCAAGCAGTTGAGCTGACAACGACCGCACCCTGGCGCTTCCCGGCGGCTCCTGAGTGAACAGTGAGTTGCCAGACGGCCATCGCGAAGCACGGGGCGCGCCGGGGCGGCGATTCTTGCCCCGCGCTTTGCCGGGGACCGCCACTTCGTTGACACGGGCGGGTCACGGAAGGCGAGTTGAGGGATCAATTCCGGCCACCGCCGCCACGGCGTGGAGAACCGGCACTTCGCCGGGCCGCGGAAGTCTGTCGTACGGCGAGGAGTGGGCGACGAGGAACAGTGCCGGGCGGCAGCGCGCCACGTCCGGTCACGGTCGCGGGCCGGCACTGCGAGGCGGCGACGTCCTCGCGGACGAGGTGGCGCTGCCCGGCGACGTAGGCCCCGGCGACCCCTTCGCCGGACCGCCGGTCGTCGCGGTGACCGAGGGCAGCGCCCGTGTCCTGGTCCGTCGCGAGTCACTGGAGGACCTGAGCCGACGGGACGTCGGACTGGAGGGACAGGAGCCGCAGCCGGGCCCGAAGTGGTCTAGACCGCCAGGCGAGGCAAAGGTCACAGCCGCGTCCTCTGCTGCTCACCTGCACGTTTGCCCTAGCATCCGAGCATGACGGTCCTGCCTGACGACGGGCTCTCGCTGGCCGCCGAGTTCCCTGACGCGACCCATGAGCAGTGGCAACGCCTGGTGGAAGGCGTACTGCGCAAGTCGGGCAAGGAAGCCTCGGGTACGGCAGCGGAAGACGCCCTGTCCACCCCCCTGGAGGACGGGCTGCGCGCCCGCCCCCTGTACACCGCGGACGACTCCGCGCCCGAGACCGGCCTTCCCGGTTTCGCCCCCTACGTCCGGGGCGGCCGGGCCGAGGGCAACACCCTCGGCGGCTGGGACGTGCGGCAGCGGCACACGACGGCCGACAACTCCGCGGTCCTCGGCGACCTGGAGAACGGCGTCACCTCGCTGTGGCTGACCGTGGGCGAGCAGGGCATCCCGGTCGCCTCGCTCGGCAAGGTCCTCGACGGTGTCTATCTCGACCTGGCACCCGTCGTCCTCGACCCGGGGCCCGAAGTCGCTTCCGCCGCGGCCGAGTTGCTACGGCTGTACGAGGAGCGGGGCATCGCGCGCGAGGCCGCCCGGGGCAACCTGGGCGCCGACCCACTGGGCTTCGCGGCCCGCACCGGGGCCGAGGCCTTCGACTTCGCGCCCGTCGCCGCACTCGCCCGGCGCTGCGCCGAGGAGTACCCGGGGCTGCGCGCGCTGACCGTCGACGCGTTGCCCTACAACGAGGCCGGCGGTTCGGCGGCGCAGGAGCTGGGCGCCTCCCTGGCGACCGGTGTGGCCTATCTGCGGGAGCTGACCGGGACCGGGCTGAGCGTCGAACAGGCCGTCGCCCAGCTGGAGTTCAGGTACGCGGCCACCGCCGACCAGTTCCTCACCATCGCCAAGCTGCGCGCGGCGCGCAGGCTCTGGGCGCGGGTCGCCGAGGTGTGCGGGGCGCCCGGCGGGCAGGTGCAGCACGCGGTGACCTCGCCGGTGATGATGTCCCGCCGTGACCCGTGGGTGAACATGCTGCGGACGACGGTCGCAACGCTGGCCGCCGGGGTGGGCGGCGCCGAGTCCGTGACCGTGCTGCCCTTCGACCACGCACTGGGCCTGCCGGACGCGTTCGCGCGCCGGATCGCCCGCAACACCTCGACGATCCTGGTCGAGGAGTCGCATCTGTCCCGGGTGATCGACCCGGCGGGCGGCTCCTGGTACGTGGAGCGACTCACGGACGAACTCGCCCACGCGGGCTGGGAGTTCTTCCAGCACATCGAGCAACAGGGCGGCCAGGCAGCCGCGTTGGCCTCCGACAGCCTCCGCGAGGACCTCGCCACCACCTGGGCGGCGCGCAGCGCGAAGCTGGCCAGGCGCCGCGAACCCATCACCGGCGTCAGCGAGTTCCCGAACCTCGCCGAGCGCCTCCCGGAGCGCGCACCCGCTCCCGAAGTCCCCTCCGGCGGGCTGCCGCGCGTGCGCCGCGACGAGGCCTACGAGGCACTGCGCGCCCGCTCCGACGCCCATCTCGCCGCGACCGGCTCCCGGCCGCGCGTCTTCCTGGCCGCGCTCGGCCCGGCCGCCGCGCACACGGCCCGCCTCGCCTTCGCCTCGAACCTGTTCCAGGCGGGCGGCATCGAGACCGTCACGGAGGGCACGTTCGAGGACAGCGGGGCCGCCGAGGCCTGTCTGTGCTCCAGCGACGCACTGTACGAGGAGCAAGCGGCCTCGGTCGCCGGGGAGTTGAGGTCGGCCGGTGCCGGGCACGTGTTCCTCGCGGGCCGTCCCGGCGAGTACCCCGGCGTCGACGCCTATGTCTTCGCGGGTTGTGACGCCGTGGCCGTCCTGTCCGCCACCCTCGACCGCATGGGAGTGTCCTGATGGCAGCGATGGGGCGCATCCCCGACTTCTCCGGGATCGAGCTGGGAACCCCGGCCACCGAAGCCGGTGCCGACGAGTGGCGTGACGCCGTCAAGAAGGCGGCGGGTGGCGACGATCTCCTCTGGGAGACCCCGGAGGGCATCGCGGTCAAGCCGCTGTACACCGGGCAGGACCTGGAGGGCCTGGACTTCCTGGGCACCTACCCGGGCATCGCCCCGTATCTGCGCGGCCCGTACCCGACGATGTACGTCAACCAGCCCTGGACGATCCGCCAGTACGCGGGCTTCTCCACGGCCGAGGAGTCCAACGCCTTCTACCGCCGCAACCTCGCGGCCGGTCAGAAGGGCCTGTCGGTCGCCTTCGACCTGCCCACGCACCGGGGTTACGACAGTGATCATCCGCGCGTGACCGGTGACGTCGGCATGGCGGGCGTGGCGATCGACTCGATCTACGACATGAGGCAGCTCTTCGACGGCATCCCGCTGGACAGGATGACCGTGTCGATGACGATGAACGGCGCCGTGCTGCCGGTACTGGCGCTCTACATCGTCGCCGCCGAGGAACAGGGCGTACCGCCCGAGAAGTTGGCCGGGACCATCCAGAACGACATCCTCAAGGAGTTCATGGTCCGCAACACCTACATCTATCCGCCGAAGCCGTCGATGCGGATCATCTCCGACATCTTCGCCTTCACCTCGCAGCGGATGCCCCGCTACAACTCGATCTCCATCTCCGGCTACCACATCCAAGAGGCGGGCGCGACGGCCGACCTGGAGCTGGCGTACACCCTCGCCGACGGGGTCGAGTACATCCGGGCGGGCCGGGAGGCGGGGATGGACGTGGACTCGTTCGCGCCCCGGCTGTCGTTCTTCTGGGCGATCGGCATGAACTTCTTCATGGAGATCGCGAAACTGCGGGCGGCCCGCCTGCTGTGGGCCAAGCTGGTCAGGCAGTTCGACCCGCAGAACGCCAAGTCCCTCTCCCTGCGCACCCATTCGCAGACCTCGGGCTGGTCGCTGACCGCGCAGGACGTGTTCAACAACGTGACGCGCACGGCGGTGGAGGCGATGGCGGCCACTCAGGGCCACACGCAGTCGCTGCACACCAACGCCCTCGACGAGGCCCTCGCGCTGCCCACCGACTTCTCGGCCCGCATCGCCCGCAACACCCAGCTCCTCATCCAGCAGGAGTCCGGCACCACCCGGGTCATCGACCCCTGGGGCGGCAGCGCCTACGTCGAGAAGCTCACCTACGACCTCGCGCGCCGGGCCTGGCAGCACATCGAGGAGGTCGAGGCGGCGGGCGGTATGGCCAAGGCGATCGACGCGGGCATCCCCAAGCTGCGCATCGAGGAGGCCGCGGCCCGCACCCAGGCCCGCATCGACTCCGGTCGCCAGCCGGTCATCGGCGTCAACAAATACCGGGTGGAGACCGACGAGCAGATCGACGTCCTCAAGGTCGACAACTCCTCCGTCCGCACCCAACAGATCGAGAAACTACGGCGGTTGCGCGCCGAACGCGACGAACAGGCCACCCAGGACGCGCTGCACGCCCTGACCCGGGCCGCCGAGGGCTCCGGCAACCTCCTGGAGCTGGCGGTGAACGCGGCCCGTGCGAAGGCCACGGTCGGCGAGATCTCCGACGCGCTGGAGAAGGTGTACGGGCGGCACGCGAGCCAGATCCGTACGATCGCCGGTGTGTACCGCACCGAAGCCGGCGATTCCCCGTCCGTCGAGCGCACCCGTGCCCTCGTGGCCGAGTTCGAGGAGGCCGAGGGCCGCCGCCCGCGCATCCTGGTCGCCAAGATGGGCCAGGACGGCCACGACCGCGGCCAGAAGGTGATCGCCACCGCCTTCGCCGACCTCGGCTTCGACGTCGACGTCGGCCCCCTCTTCCAGACCCCCGGCGAGGTGGCCCGCCAGGCCGTCGAGGCGGACGTGCACGTCGTCGGGGTGTCCTCACTGGCCGCAGGACACCTCACCCTCGTACCGGCGCTGAAGGAATCCCTCGCCGAGGAGGGCCGCGAGGACATCATGATCGTGGTCGGCGGAGTGATCCCTCCGCAGGACGTCCCCACGCTCCTGGAGATGGGCGCGGCGGCCGTGTTCCCGCCCGGGACGGTGATCCCGGACGCGGCCTACGACCTGGTCGAGCGGCTGGCCACCGACCTCGGGCACACCCCGTGATCGATGTCGACACCTATGTGAAGGGGGTGCTCGACGGCAAGCGGGCCCTGGTGGCCCGCGCCATCACGCTCGTCGAGTCGACCAGGCCCCAACACCGGTCCATGGCACAGGAGTTGCTGACCGAGCTGCTGCCGCACAGTGGAAAGGCGCGGCGGATCGGCGTCAGTGGTGTTCCGGGTGTGGGCAAGTCGACGTTCATCGACGCGTTCGGCACGCTGCTCACCTCGCTCGGCTTCCGTGTCGCGGTGCTGGCCGTCGACCCGTCCTCCACCCGGACGGGCGGGTCGATCCTCGGCGACAAGACCCGCATGGAACGCCTGGCCGTGGACCCGGCGGCCTTCGTCCGCCCCTCCCCCACCGCCGGCACGCTCGGCGGTGTCGCGAAGGCGACCCGGGAGTCGATCGTGGTCATGGAGGCGGCGGGCTACGACGTCGTCCTCGTCGAGACGGTAGGCGTCGGCCAGTCGGAGACGGCGGTCGCCAACATGGTCGACTCCTTCCTCCTGTTGACCCTGGCCCGCACCGGCGACCAGTTGCAGGGCATCAAGAAGGGTGTCCTGGAGCTGGCGGACGTCATCGCCGTCAACAAGGCGGACGGCCCGCACGAACGCGACGCGAAGAGCGCGGCACGTGAACTGGCAGGCGCCCTGCGCCTGATGCATCCGGCCGACGCCGCGTGGACCCCGCCGGTACTGAGTTGCAGCGCACGAGAGGGCACGGGCCTGGACACGGTCTGGGAGCGCCTGGAACAACACCGGTCCCTGCTGGACTCCACAGGTCGTCTGGCCGCCAAGCGCCGCGAGCAGCAGGTGGATTGGACGTGGACGATGGTCCGCGAGGAGCTTCTGGGCAGGCTGCACGCGGATCCGACGGTGCGTGCGCTTGGGCCTGTGCTCGAACAGCGGGTCAGAGACGGCGAGTTGACGGCAACTCTGGCGGCCGAGGAAATCCTGCGAGCTTTTGGACTCCCGCCCAGCTGACTCACCTGAGGGGCGCGGGGAACTGCGCGCCCGGCCCCCACCGGCGGAAAGCCGAAACTCAACCCACCCGCTAGGCTGACCCACGCAGCTGGTTCGCCCCGTCAGCCGGACGGGCGCGTCGCAAGAGGGAACCCGGTGAGACTCCGGGACTGCCCCGCAGCGGTGAGCAGGAACGACCGCCGTCATACGCACTGGGTCCGCGACAGGATCTGGGAAGCGACGGCCAGTAGGTGTCCTCCGGTTCGACGGAGGGCGTGCCCGCGAGTCCGAAGACCTGCCAACTGCCCGCGCGCGAACGGGTTTTGCGCGCGGAATCCCGGTGACCTCGTGGGCGGGTCGGCGTACATACCGACGGGCTCAACAGCCGTCCGGTCTGGCGTTCCTTCGCGCTCGCGTCCCGTCCCCGGGATCTCAGGGAGACAGCTCGCGAAGGAGAGTTCCGTGACAGCGAAGTCCGCAGCCGCGGCAGCACGGGCCACCGTGTACGGCTACCCCCGTCAGGGACAGGGCCGGGAACTGAAGAAGGCCGTCGAAGGCTACTGGAAGGGCTCCGTCGACGCCGACGCCCTCCGGGCCACCGCCGCCGAACTGCGCCGCACCAACTGGCGGCAGCTCGCCGAGGCCGGCATCCACGAAGTGCCGACCGGCGACTTCTCGTACTACGACCACGTCCTGGACACCAGCGTCATGGTCGGCGCGATCCCCGCCCGCCACCGCGCCGCCGTCGGACTCGACCCGTTGGACGGGTACTTCGCGATGGCGCGCGGCACGCAGGGCGTGGCGCCGCTGGAGATGACGAAGTGGTTCGACACCAACTACCACTATCTGGTGCCCGAGTTGGGGCCCGACACAGTCTTCGCCGCCGACTCCGGCAAGCAGGTCGGCGAATTCCGTGAGGCCCTCGCGCTGGGCCTCACGGCCCGCCCGGTGCTCGTCGGCCCCATCACCTACCTCCTGCTCGCCAAGCCAGCGCCCGGCGTCGCCCCGGACTTCGATCCGCTGACGCTGCTGGACCGGCTGCTGCCCGTGTACGCCGAGGTGCTGGCGGATCTGCGGGCGGCGGGCGCGGAGTGGGCGCAGCTGGACGAGCCCGCGCTCGTGCAGGACCGGACCCCGGCCGAACTGAACGCCGCCGAGCGTGCCTACCGTGAGCTCGGGGCGCTCGCCGATCGGCCGAAGCTGCTGGTCGCCTCCTACTTCGACCGGCTCGGCGACGCGTTGCCGGTGCTGGCGAAGGCTCCGGTGGAGGGGCTGGCGCTCGACTTCACCGAGGCCGCCGCCGCCAACCTGGACGCACTGGCCGCGGTGGGCGGGCTGCCCGGCAAGCGGCTGGTCGCCGGGGTGGTCGACGGCCGCAACATCTGGCGCAACGATCTCACCAAGTCCCTTGCCGTACTGGGCACGTCGCTCGGTCTCGCCGACCGGGTCGACGTGGCGGCCTCCTGCTCGCTGCTGCACGTCCCGCTCGACGCCGCCGCCGAACGGGACATCGAACCGCAGATCCTGCGCTGGCTCGCGTTCGCGCGTCAGAAGACACGTGAGGTCGTCACGCTCGCCAAGGCCCTGGCCCAGGGGACCGACAGCATCTCCGCCCAACTGGCCGCGAACCGGGCCGACCTGGCCTCCCGCGCGGGCTCCCCGATCACCCGGGACCCCGCCGTACGGGCGCGTACCGCCGCCGTCACCGAGGCCGACGCCCGCCGCTCCCAGCCGTACGGCGAACGGACCACCGCCCAGCGGGCGCGCCTCGGGCTCCCGCTGCTGCCGACCACCACGATCGGCTCCTTCCCGCAGACCGCCGAACTGCGCACCGCCCGCGCGGACTTGAGGAAGAACCGGATCGACACGGACGGGTACGAGGAGCGCATCAGGGCGGAGATCGGCGAGGTGATCTCCTTCCAGGAGAAGACCGGCCTCGACGTCCTGGTGCACGGCGAACCCGAACGCAACGACATGGTCCAGTACTTCGCCGAGCAGCTCACCGGCTACCTCGCCACGCAGCACGGCTGGGTGCAGTCCTACGGCACCCGTTACGTCCGGCCGCCGATCCTGGCCGGGGACATCTCCCGCCCCGAGCCGATGACGGTCCGCTGGACGGCATACGCCCAGTCCCTCACCTCGCGACCGGTCAAGGGCATGCTCACCGGGCCGGTCACCATGCTCGCCTGGTCCTTCGTCCGCGACGACCAGCCGCTCGGCGACACCGCCCGGCAGGTCGCCCTCGCCCTGCGCGACGAGGTCGACGACCTTGAAGCGGCGGGGACTTCGGTCGTCCAGGTCGACGAGCCGGCGCTGCGCGAGACGCTGCCGCTGCGCGCGGCGGACCGGGAGGCGTATCTCTCCTGGGCGACGGAGGCGTTCCGGCTCACCACCTCCGGGGTCCGGCCGGACACGCAGATCCACACGCACATGTGCTACGCCGAGTTCGGCGACATCGTGCAGGCCATCGACGATCTCGACGCGGACGTCATCAGTCTGGAGGCGGCCCGTTCGCACATGCAGGTGGCCGGCGAGCTGGCCGGGCACGGTTATCCGCGTGAGGCCGGACCCGGCGTGTACGACATCCACTCGCCGCGGGTCCCGGACGCGGACGAGGCGGCGGCCCTGCTGCGCAAGGGACTTGAGGCCATTCCGCCGGAGCGGCTGTGGGTCAATCCCGACTGCGGTCTGAAGACCCGCGGCTGGCCCGAGACCCGCGCGTCCCTGGAGAGCCTGGTCGCGGCGGCACGTACGGTCCGTGAGGAACTGGCCGGCTCCTGACCCGAAGGCCCGAAGGCGGGGGCGGCCGGGCAGGTGTCCGCCCGGCCGCCCCCGTCGTGCGGTTTACGCGAGACGATGTTCCGTACAGCCAGGAGAACCGGAGCGAGCGAGTGACCATCCGTATCACCTTGATCTCACCGGCGTTGAACCGGTCCCTGCGGGAGGCCCGGTTCGACGAGGGCAGTCCGCTCGACCCGCGCGGCCGGGCCTGCGCCGAGTCCGCCGCCGGTTCGCTCGGGGCGGCCGACCGGGTACTGGTCTCCCCCACGGCGCGCTGCCGGGAGACGGCGTCCGCCCTCGGTCTCGCGGCCGTGCCGGAGCCGGAGTTGGCGGGGCTCGACATGGGCCGCTGGCGGGGCCTGACCCTCGACGAGGTGATGGCGCGGGAACCGGACGCGGTGTTGTCCTGGCTGTCGGACCGGGACGCGGCGCCCCACGGCGGGGAGTCGGTGGGGGCGCTGTGCGAGCGGGCGGCCGGGTGGCTGGAGGAGACGGCGACGTTCGGGGGCAGGACCCTCGCGGTCGTGGAGCAGGAGCTCGTACGGGCCCTGGCGGTCACGATCCTCGGCGCGCCCGGACCGGCCTTCTGGCGGCTCGACGTGCCCCCGCTGACCGCGACCGACCTCAGCGGGCAGTCCGGGCGATGGAACCTGCGGCTCGGACGGGAGCTGGGGGCCGAGGGCCGCTGACGCGATTACGGGGGTCGTCCCTCCGAGCATCTTCGACCGACTATACACACCGTATATACTCAGTATGTATAGTCTGGACATGCCATCTCTGAGGTCTCTGGACAAGAAGAGGAAAAGAACCCGGGCCGGGTTGCGTGCCGTCGGCATGTTTGTGGCGGTCGCCTCGCTGGGCCTTGCGTCGAGCGGATGCACCAAGCTCGACACGACCGCGCCCGCCGCCGCCCGGACGCATGACGTGTCGGCGACCGCGCAGGCCCGTTTCGGGACCGTCGACTGCCGTGAGGCGAAGTGCATCGCGCTGACCTTCGACGCCGGGCCGAGCGAGAACTCGGCGCGACTGCTGGACATCCTGAAGGAGAAGCAGGTCCCGGCGACCTTCTTCCTGCTCGGCAAGGGGCACATCGCCAAGTACCCGGAGCTGGTCAAGCGCATGGCCGCCGAGGGGCACGAGGTGGCCAGCCACACCTGGGACCACAAGATCCTGACCCGGATAAAGCCGGCCCAGATACGCGGCGAACTGGAACGCACGGACGACGCGATAGAGCGGATAACCGGGAAGAAGCCGACGCTGATGCGTCCGCCGCAGGGCCGCACCGACGACACCGTGCACAAGATCTGCCGAGAACTGGGCCTGGCGGAGGTCCTGTGGAGCGTGACCGCCAAGGACTACACGACCACCGACTCCGCCCTCATCACCAAGCGCGTCCTCGCCCAGGCCACCCGGGACGGGATCATCCTGCTGCACGACCTGTACCGGGGCACCGTGCCCGCCGTCCCCGGCATCATCGACGCGCTGAAGGCACGCGGGTACGTGTTCGTGACCGTGCCGCAGCTGCTGGCGCCCGGGAAGGCGGAGCCGGGGAAGGTCTACCGGCCCTGAGTCACCAGGTCAGATGCAGGGCGTACGGGGAACGGTGGATCATCGTGGGCCGCATGGTGACCGGACGATCCGCTGCGAGCCGCAGTCCGGGCAGTCGACGGGTCAACTCCTCCAGGGTGAGCCGGAGTTGCTCCCGGGCGAGCTGGGAGCCCGGGCAGCCGTGCACGCCGAGGCCGAAGGCGAGGTGGCGGGCGGCGGGAGAGCGGGTGATGTCGAAGGTGTCGGCGTGCGGGTGGCGCCGCTCGTCCCGGTTGGCCGCGCCGAAGGCGACGAACAGCGTTGCCCCGGCGGGGAGTTCGGTACCGGCGAGGACGACCGGCCGGGTGGTGATTCTGCGGAAGCCCTGCAGTGCGGTGTCGTAGCGGGCCGCCTCCTCGATGGCCGCGGGGATGCGCTCGGGTTCGGCGCACAGCAGCTCCCACTGGCGCGGGTGGCGGAGCAGATGCAGGACGGTGGTGCCGATGAGCGCGGTGGTGGTGAGGTGGCCGGCGATCAGCAAGTTCTGCAGATCGGCGACGAGTTGATGCCGGTGGTCCAGGGTGAGCGGCCCCTCTGCGACGGAGGCGACCAGCTCCGAGCAGAGGTCCTCGCGGGGCTGGTCGTAGCGCTCCCGTACGTACCGGTCGAGAGTGTGCTGCATCGCGACGACGTCCTGGGCCGCGGCGACCTGCTCGGCCTCCTCCAGGGGGCGGAACAGCAACTCCTCGGCGCGGTGGCCGCCATGGACGACTCCGGGCACGTCGGCGGGGTCGAGGCCGACGATCCGGCCGATCACCTCGCCGGGGAGCCTGCGGGCGTACGCCGACATCAGTTCTACGTGCCCGTCCTCGGCGAACGTGTCGACGAGGGCGGCGGCGCGCTCGGCGGCGTAGGGCAGGACGGCCGTGACGCGGGCCGGGGAGAGGCCGCGGACGACGGGCGCGCGCAGTCGCTGGTGCTCCGCGCCGTCCGCGGTGACGACGACCGGCCGCCCGCCGAAGCCGCCGCCGAGGACGGCGAGCGCGGCGGGCGACGGCAGCACGTCGGGCCGCAGCGCGACCGCCGAGGAGAAATCCTCGGGGCGGCGCAGGACTTCGCGGACGTCGGCGTCCCTGGCGATGAGCCAGGCGTCGAGTTCGGCGACGTGGGTGAGGCCCTCCGTCTGCCGGGCCCGGGTGTAGAGCGGGTACGGGTCGCGCTGCAACTCGTCGAGTCTGCCGTGCAGTTCGCGGTCCACGGGACACCCTCCGGCCGGTGGTGCGGTGCGGGTCGGGCTCATGGTGCCGTACGCGCGCCCGGTGCGGAAGGGAGCGTCCGGGCGGCGTCAGAACACCACGGTCCAGCCCTCCCGCGCGGCCTGGTCCGCCGTGTACGAGACACCGTGGACCTTGAGCCCCGCCGCGTCGAGGAGGGTGATCTCGCCGCCCTGGTTGCCGAGTTGGACGCCGACCGTGAGCGGGACGAGGAGCGGGGCACCGGCGGCGAGGGGGCCGGGGGCCGGTACCGCGCAGGAGTTGCCCAGCCGGTCCCGGACGTGCCAGCCGGTCAGGTCGACGGGGTCGGGCGAGGCGTTGAGGAGGATGACGCGCTCCGCCTCGGGTGCCGGGCCACGGGGGTTGACCAGGGCCGCCACGACCCGGACGGGCTGCCCGCCGGGCTCGTTGCGGTTGCCGTCGGTGCCCTCCAGGGTGTGGCCCGTGGAGTCGTCGGTGTGCCAGGACTGGCTCTGGAAGGCGAGGAAGATGCCCACCCAGCGCGACTGCGCCGGGAAGTGGATCAGGATGCCGCCGTCCTGCCAGACCCCGTCGTCGCCGCTGAAGCGACGGCTGTTGCCCTGGTTCATATGGATGTCGTGGACGCCGTTGCCCGGCAGGAAGCCGAACACCTTGTCCTTGACGGTCGGTTCGGGGCCGAAGCGCTCGCCGAACACGTACAGCCGGGCGTCCGGGTCGTCGACCGCGCGTCGTACGTAGTGGTCGAGGAGGTCGGCGAGGTCGTTGTCGGGGCCGCTCGCGTCCGGCGGGAGCGTGCGCAGCTGGGCCGGGTCGAAGAGGTTGCCGCGCACGAAGTCGAGGTTGGGGCCGCCGGGCCCGGGCAGCAGGGTGTTCCAGCCGCTCGGCAACCCCTCCACGCGGGCCGTGACCGGGTGCTGGAAGTCCTCGCTGACGAGGTACAGCAGCTCGGAGGGCTTCTCCTGGGACAGGACGTTGACGGCCGCGCGGTAGTGCGTGCCCGAGTCGTCCGTGAGGTGGCTCTGGTAGTGCGGTGTACCGGCGGCGCCCTCGCGCCGGGTGTCCACCGCGCGTGTGATCAGTACGCCGTAGGCCTTCAGTGGCATGACG
Organism: Streptomyces sp. NPDC050549; assembly: GCF_040655035.1. Lineage (NCBI taxonomy): Bacteria > Bacillati > Actinomycetota > Actinomycetes > Kitasatosporales > Streptomycetaceae > Streptomyces > Streptomyces sp. NPDC050549. The sequence goes on along the minus strand of NZ_JBFAJD010000053.1, from coordinate 32,794 downwards.
ACCGACTCCCCCTGTGGTGTACGTCTGCGTACCTATGAACCGCTCGGCCAAGGGTGTGAGCCCCCCGACGAAAGTACCGCCGACCGCGATGCGTTCTCTACGATCCCTGCATGGTCAACTTCCGCCTCGAACGCACGGCACCGCTCCCCCTCGAGGAGGCGTGGCGCCGGTTGACGGAGTGGCCGCGCCACGGCGATGTGGTCCCGCTGACCCGGGTCACCGTGCTCACTCCGCCGCCGACCGGTGAGGGCACGGTGTTCGTGGCCCGCTCCGGTCTGGGCCCACTCGCCTTCGACGACCGGATGGAGGTCACCGTGTGGCGGCCGCCGGCGGACGACGAACCGGGTCTCGTGCGGCTGGAGAAGCGGGGGCGGGTGGTCCTGGGCTGGGCGGAGATCGAGGTGCGGCCGGGACCGGGGGGCCGTAGCCGCGTGGTCTGGCAGGAGGAGCTGCGGGTGCGGTTCCTGCCGCGCCTGTTCGACGGGCCGCTGCGCTGGGCGGCGCGGTCGATGTTCGGGCGGGCGGTGAACGGGCTGCTGAGGCGGCCGTAGCGGGGTCTCGGTCGTGGCGGATTCAGTCCTTGCGGCCCGTCACCGCCACCGTCACGCCCAGGCCGATCATCGTGAGGCCGCCCGCGCCGCCGACCGCGGAGAGACGGCGGGGTGAGCGGGCGAACCAGTCGCGGGCGGTGGCGGCGACCAGACCCCACACGCTGTCGGAGAGCACGGCGATGAGGTTGAAGACGAGGCCGAGCAGCAGCATCTGGGCCGTCACATGGCCGCTTTCACGGTCCACGAACTGGGGCAGTACGGCGGCGAAGAACACGATCGTCTTGGGGTTGGCGACTCCGACGGCGAAGCCCTCCCAGAGGGTGCGCAGGCCGCTGCGTGGGGGCGCCCCCTCTCCGGCGAACGCGGCCCGCAGCAAACCGCGTTGCCGCCACGCCTTCACTCCGAGGTAGACGAGGTAGGCGGCGCCGGCGAGCTTGAGGGTCGTGAAGACGAGTACCGAGCGTTCCACCAGCGAGCCGATGCCGAGCGCGACGGCCACGACGAGGAGGCAGGCGCCGAGCGTGTTGCCCAGCACGGTGGTCAGCGCGGCACGGCGGCCGTGGGCCAGCGCCCGGCCGATCACGAACAGCACGCTGGGGCCGGGAACGATGATCAGCAGGAAGGACAGGACCGCGAAGGCGAGCAGTCGGTCGGTGGACACCATGGACCCATGGAAGGCGGGGGTACCCCGGGCTCGCAACCCATTTCCCGCTCGCCCGGCGTCGGTGCTCTCCCTCGACGCACAAGTCCGACACCCGCTGCTGCGCCAACCGGTTCGGCCGGCTGCCGGCCGTGAACGCGCGCACCGGCACGGTCCGCCGTCAGGCCACCGAACCGATCCGCCGGGCGGGCAGCGAGGTCGCGTCGTGGTGGATCGGGGTGTGTGCACCGGTGAGTGAAATCCCGCTGCCGCCACGCCTGTTGGCGACGATCTCGGAGGCGATCGACAGGGCCGTCTCCTCCGGAGTCCGGGCGCCGAGGTCGAGGCCGATCGGGGACCTCAGACGAGCCAACTCCAGTTCCGTGACGCCGACTTCGCGCAGCCGTTCGTTGCGGTCGAGGTGGGTGCGGCGGGAGCCCATCGCGCCGACGTACGCGACCGGGAGGCGCAGGGCGAGTCGGAGCAGCGGTACGTCGAACTTGGCGTCGTGGGTGAGGACGCACAGGACGGTACGGGCATCGACGTCCGTGCGCCCCAGGTACTTGTGCGGCCACTCGACGACGATCTCGTCGGCGTCGGGGAAACGGGCCCTGGTGGCGAAGACGGGGCGGGCGTCGCACACCGTCACCCGGTAGCCGAGGAACTTGCCGATGCGGACCAGCGCGGAGGCGAAGTCGATCGCGCCGAACACGATCATCCGGGGCGGCGGCACCGAGGACTCGACCAGGACGGTGAGCGGGGCCCCGCAGCGGGAGCCCTGCTCGCCGATCTCGACGGTGCCGGTGCGGCCCGCGTCCAGGTGGGCAGCGGCCTCGGCGGCGACCGTGCGGTCCAGTTCGGGGTGGGCGCCGAGGCCACCGTCGCAGGAGTGGGAGTACGAGTCGTCGGGGCGTACGGCGAGGGCGCGGCCGAGGAGTTCGGCCGGGCCTGAGACGATCCGGGCCAGCGCTGTCGCCCCGCCGCTCGCGGCGGCCGACAGCGCGGCGGCGACCGTAGGACGGGCGGGGTCCTCGGCCCGTACCGGTGTGACGAGGATGTCGATGACTCCGCCGCAGGTGAGGCCCACGGCGAAGGCGTCCTCGTCGCTGTAGCCGAAGCGCTCCAGGACGGTTTCGCCGTCCGTGAGGGCCTGTTGGCACAGGTCGTAGACCGCACCCTCCACGCAGCCCCCGGAGACCGAGCCGATCGCCGTGCCGTCGGTGTCCACCGCGAGGGCGGCACCCGGCTGGCGCGGGGCGCTGCCGCCGACGGCCACCACGGTGGCGACGGCGAAGTCGCGGCCCTGCTCGACCCACCGGTGCAGCTCTTCGGCGATGTCCAGCATCTCGGTCTCCTGATGGGGTTGCGGGGAAGGGGTGTTGGGGCAGCGGTCAGTGCACGCCGAGCCAGCCCTCGATCGGGTGGAGGGCGAAGTACACGAGGAAGATGACGGTCAGACCCCACATGAAGGCGCCGATCTCGCGCGCCTTGCCCTGGGCGGTCTTGATGGCGACGTACGAGATGACTCCCGCGGAGACGCCGGCGGTGATGCTGTAGGTGAAGGGCATCACCACGACGGTGAGGAAGACCGGGATCGCGGTCGCGCGGTCGGCCCAGTCCACGTGCCGGGCGTTCATCAGCATCATCGAGCCGATGACGACCAGGGCGGCGGACGCGACCTCCTGCGGGACGATCGCGGTGAGCGGGGTGAAGAAGAGGCAGGCGGCGAAGAACAGTCCGGTGACGACCGAGGCGAGGCCCGTTCGCGCACCTTCCCCGACTCCCGTCGCCGACTCGATGAAGACGGTCTGGCCCGAGCCGCCCGCGACACCGCCGATCGCGCCGCCGGCGCCGTCGATGAACAGCGCCTTGGACAGGCCCGGCATCCGGCCCTTGTCGTCGGCGAGCTCGGCCTCCGTGCCGACGCCGATGATGGTGGCCATCGCGTCGAAGAAGCCGGCCAGGACCAGCGTGAACACGATCATGCCGACCGTCATCGCGCCGACCTTGCCCCAACCGCCGAACTCCACATGGCCGAAGAGCGAGAAGTCCGGCATGGACACCGCGCTGCCGTGGAGTTCGGGGGCGGCGCCGCTCGCCCACTGCCTGGGGTCGATGACTCCGGCGGCGTTCAGGATCGCGGCGACGACCGTGCCGCTGATGATGCCGATGAGGATGGCGCCGGGCAGGTTGCGGGCCTGGAGCATGAAGATGAGGAGTAGGGTGCCGGCGAACAACAGGACGGGCCAGCCCGCGAGTTCGCCCGCCGGGCCGAGGGTGACCGGGGTCGCCCTGCCCTGGTGCACGAAGCCCGACTTGTAGAAGCCGATGAGCGCGATGAAGAGGCCGATGCCCATCGTGATGCCGTGTTTCAGCGCGAGCGGGATCGCGTTCATGATCATCTCGCGCAGGCCGGTGACGACGAGCAGCATGATGACCACGCCGTAGATCACGCACATGCCCATCGCCTGCGGCCAGGTCATCTGCGGGGCGACCTGCGAGGAGAGCACACCGGAGACGGAGAGTCCGGCAGCGAGGGCCAGCGGCACCTTGCCGGCGAAGCCCATCAGGAGCGTGGTGAGGGCCGCCGCGAACGCGGTCGCGGTGATCAGGCCCTTCTGGCCGAGCGTGTCCCCCGCCGCGTCCTTGCCGGACAGGATCAGGGGGTTGAGCAGCAGGATGTACGCCATCGCCATGAAGGTGGTGACTCCGCCGCGCACCTCGCGCGCGACGGTCGATCCGCGCCGGGAAATGTGGAAGTAACGGTCGAGCCAGGACCGGCCGGCCGGGACGCGGGTTCCTTCACCCGCGTCTTCGGCGGCTGTCCTGGGTTCCACTGACTGCTGGGTCATGGGGCCATCTCCCAAGGTTCACAGGGGCACCCGCCCGCCGCCTTCGGCGGCATGCGGGATTTGGGATGGACGACCCGGGGGACGGCCCGAGACGAACAAGGGGGACCCGGAGGGTCACATACCGGTGAGGTGCTCCGGGCGTACCGGTGTCCTGTTCAGTTCCAGTCCGGTCGCGTTCCGAATTGCCGCCAGTACGGCCGGAGTCGACGACAGGGTGGGTGCCTCGCCGATGCCGCGCAGCCCGTACGGGGCGTGCTCGTCGGCGAGTTCGAGCACGTCGACCGGGATGGTCGGCGTGTCGAGAATGGTGGGGATCAGGTAGTCCGTGAAGGACGGGTTCCTGACCTTGGCGGTCTTGGGGTCGACGATGATCTCCTCCATGACCGCGATGCCGAGACCCTGGGTCGTACCGCCCTGGATCTGGCCGATGACGGACAGCGGGTTGAGCGCCTTGCCGACGTCCTGCGCGCAGGCCAGCTCGATCACCTTGACCAGGCCGAGTTCGGTGTCGACCTCGACGACGGCGCGGTGCGCGGCGAAGGTGTACTGGACATGGCCGAAGCCCTGTCCGGTACGGAGGTCGAAGGCCTCGGTCGGCCGGTGCCGCCACTCGGCCTCGATCTCGACGGCCTCGCCTTCGAGGACGTCGACCAGATCGGCGAGGACCTCACCGGCGTCGGTGACGACCTTGCCGCCCTCAAGGAGGAGTTCGGCGGTGGCCCAAGCGGGGTGGTACGTACCGAACTTGCGGCGGCCCATCTCCAGGACCTTCTCGCGGACCAGCTCGCAGGAGTTCTTGACGGCGCCGCCGGTGACGTACGTCTGCCGGGAGGCCGAGGTCGATCCCGCCGAACCCACCTGTGTGTCTGCCGGGTTGATCGTCACCTGGGTGACACCCAACTCGGTGCGGGCGATCTGCGCGTGGACGGTGACCCCTCCCTGGCCGACCTCCGCCATCGCGGTGTGTACGGTGGCCACCGCCTCGCCGCCGACAACCTCCATACGGACCTTGGCGGTCGAGTAGTCGTCGAAGCCCTCGGAGAAGCCGACGTTCTTGATGCCGACCGCGTAGCCGACCCCGCGTACGACGCCTTCGCCGTGCGTGGTGTTGGACAGACCGCCCGGCAACTGCCGTACGTCGGCGGCCTCTCCGGCCGCGAGCCACTGCTGCTCCGGCGGCATGGGCATCGCCTTGACGCGGCGCAGGAGTTCGGCGACCGGTGCCGGTGAGTCGACGACCTGTCCGGTCGGCATCACGGTGCCCTGTTCCATCGCGTTGAGCTGACGGAACGCGACCCGGTCCATGCCCACCTTGTCGGCGAGCTTGTCCATCTGGGCCTCGTAGGCGAAGCACGCCTGGACCGCGCCGAAGCCGCGCATCGCGCCGCAGGGCGGGTTGTTGGTGTAGAGCGCGACGGCCTCGATGTCGACGTTGTCGATGACGTACGGGCCGGCGCCGAGCGAGGAGGCGTTTCCTACGACCGCCGGGGACGCGGACGCGTAGGCGCCGCCGTCCAGGACGATGCGGGCCTTGAGGTGGGTGAGCTTGCCGTCCTTCGTGGCGCCGTGCTCGTAGTGGAGCTTGGCGGGGTGGCGGTGGACGTGCCCGAAGAAGGACTCGAAGCGGTTGTAGACGATCTTCACGGGTTTGCCGGTGCGCAGGGCCAGCAGGCAGGCGTGGATCTGCATCGACAGGTCCTCGCGTCCGCCGAACGCGCCGCCGACACCGGAGAGCGTCATCCGGACCTTGTCCTCGGGCAGGCCGAGCACGGGCGCGATCTGGCGCAGGTCGGAGTGGAGCCACTGGGTGGCGATGTAGAGGTCGACGCCGCCGTCCTCGGCCGGGACCGCGAGCCCGGACTCCGGGCCCAGGAACGCCTGGTCCTGCATGCCGAAGGTGTACTCGCCCTCGACGATGAAGTCGGCGCGCTCGCGGGCCGATTCGACGTCTCCCCGGACGATCGGCTGGCGATGCACGATGTTCGGGTGCGGGACATGCCCGATGTGGTGGTCGTCGCGGTTCTCGTGGACGAGGATCGCATCCGGCGCGGTCGCGGACGACTCGTCGGTGATGACCGGGAGTTCGCGGTACTCGACCTTGATCTTCGCGGCTGCGCGGCGCGCGGTCTCCGGGTGGTCGGCGGCGACGATCGCGACCGGCTCGCCGTGGTGGCGGACCTTGCCGTGCGCGAGGACCGGGGTGTCCTGGATCTCCAGGCCGTAGTTCTTCACGTCGGTCGGCAGGTCGTCGTAGGTCATGACGGCGTAGACGCCCGGGGTCTTCAGCGCCTCGACCGTGTCGATGGAGACGATCTCGGCGTGTGCGACGGTGGAGCGCAGGATCTGGCCCCAGAGCATGTCCTCGTGCCACATGTCGGAGGAGTACGCGAACTCGCCGGTGACCTTGAGGGTGCCGTCCGGGCGGAGCGTGGACTCGCCGATGCCGCCCTTGGTCTGAGAACCCTGGGTGACCTTGGTGGGAGTGCCGATGGGGGTGCCTTTGACGGACATGTCAGACCGCCTCTCCCTGCCGGGCGGCCGCCAGGCGCACCGCGTCCATGATCTTCTCGTAGCCGGTGCAGCGGCACAGGTTGCCCGAGAGCGCCTCGCGGATGTCCGCGTCGGTCGGGTTCGGGTTGTGCTCCAGCATCTCGTCGGCGGCGACGAGGAGACCGGGGGTGCAGAAGCCGCACTGGACGGCGCCCGCGTCGATGAACGCCTGCTGGATGGGGGCGAGTTGGGTGCCTTCGCCGGTCTGGGAGTCCGTTGGCTTCGCTTGCCAGCCCTTGGCCTCGTCAAGTGAAGTACCGCAGGCGGCAGTTCCGCAACTCCCGTGCTCCGCGCGCTGCTTGGCGTAGTCCGCGAGCCCCTCGACGGTGACGACCTCGCGGCCCTCGACCTGCCCGGCGGCGACCAGGCACGAACACACCGGAACGCCGTCCAGCCGGACCGTGCAGGAACCGCACTCGCCCTGCTCGCACGCGTTCTTCGAACCCGGCAGGCCCATCCGCTCCCGCAGCACGTACAGCAGGGACTCGCCCTCCCACACGTCGTCCGCTTCCTGCGGGCGGCCGTTGACCGTGAAATTGACGCGCATCAGGCGACGCTCCCCTTCTCATTGGTCCGGCCGTCGGTGCCGCGATAGGACTCCCAGGTCCACGTCAGGGTGCGGCGGGCCATGATGCCGACCGCGTGGCGGCGGTAGCTCGCGGTGCCCCGGACGTCGTCGATGGGGTTGCAGGCGGCGGAGCACAGGTCCGCGAACTGCTTGGCGACCGACGGGGTGATGATCCGGCCGTTGTCCCAGAAGCCGCCCTCGTCGAGCGCCGCGTTCAGGAATTCCTCGGCCGCCTTCGCCCGGACGGGTGTCGGCGCGGCCGAGCCGATGCCGGTGCGGACCGTGCGGGTGGCGGGGTGCAGGGCGAGTCCGAAGGCGCAGACGGCGATGACCATGGCGTTGCGGGTGCCGACCTTGGAGTACTGCTGCGGGCCGTCCGCCTTCTTGATGTGGACGGCCCTGATCAGCTCGTCGGGCGCGAGCGCGTTGCGCTTCACGCCGGTGTAGAACTCGTCGATCGGGATGAGCCGGGTGCCGCGCACCGACTCGGCCTCGACCTCGGCGCCGGCCGCGAGGAGCGCGGGGTGGGCGTCGCCGGCCGGGGAGGCGGTGCCGAGGTTGCCGCCGACGCCGCCGCGGTTGCGGATCTGCGGGGAGGCGACGGTGTGCGAGGCGAGGGAGAGGCCCGGCAGTTCGGTGCGCAGGTGCTCCATGATCCGGGTGTACGGGACCGAGGCCCCGAGCCGCACGCTGTCCGCGCCGACCTCCCACTCGTAGAGATCGCCGACGCGGTTCAGGTCGAGCAGGTACTCGGGCCGGCGGTGGTCGAAGTTGATCTCGACCATCACATCGGTGCCGCCCGCGATCGGTACTGCGGTGGGGTGCTCGGCCTTCGCGGCGAGCGCCTCCTCCCAGCTTGCGGGGCGAAGGAAGTCCATGACCGGCTCTCTTCTTCGTCTCGTGGATCGTACGGATCAAGCCAGTTCGTGTGCGGCGGGCCCGGCTCGTTCATGCGCTGTCAATGCAGCGTGGGGTCAGTACACAGGGCCGTGCTCCCCTGGGTCAGTCACGGAAACCATGAAGGAGTTGGCTGGCCAGCGCGGGCATCTTGTAGATTCGTATGAACGGAGGCCATCAGTAACCCCTCCGATTCCCTGTGGAAACGTGGGAAACAGCCCCGCACCCACAGCACCTCTTGGTTCATCGTAGTTTTCTAGACAAAGAACGGCGGCGACGGCGATGCGGCTGCGCGCACTTCTGGACACCGATGCGCTGGGGCTGCGGCTGCTCGGCGGCGCGGACGAGCTGGACCGCACGGTACGCGGGGTGATGACCACCGACCTGCGGGACCCCAGCCGCTACCTGTCGGGGGGCGAACTGGTCCTGACCGGTCTGGCCTGGCGCCGGAGCGCGTCCGACTCCGAGCCGTTCGTACGGCTCCTGGTGTCCGCCGGGGTGGCCGCGCTGGCCGGCGGCGAGGCCGAGCTCGGCGACATCCCGGACGACCTCGTGGTGGCCTGCGCCAAGCACCGGCTGCCGCTGTTCGCGGTCAACGAGTCGGTGGCGTTCGCGACGATCACCGAGCATGTCGTCCGGCAGGTGTCGGGTGAGCGGGCCGGTGATCTGGCGGCCGTGGTGGACCGGCACCGCCGGATGATGACCTCGGGCCCGGCGGGCGGCGGCCCGGACGTGGTCCTGGACCTGCTGGGCTCCGACCTCGATCTGCGGGCGTGGGTGCTGTCACCGACCGGGCGGCTGATCGCGGGCTCGAAGGTGTCGGGGGCGGCGCTGCCCGCGGACGTGTGCGCCAAGCTGGCCGCCGAACACCTGGCCGCCGCCCGCACGGGCCGCCGGGGACCGCACCGGCTGGCGCTGGGGGCGTCGACGTACTCCCTGTTCCCGATCCGCAGCAGCGGGCGGTCCCCGCAGGGCTCGCGGGACGTGCGCGAGACGGTGCTGTCGGACTGGCTGCTGGCGGTCGAGGCGGACGCCGGGGACTGGCCCGACGAGCGGCTGGACCTGCTGCAGGGCGTCACGCAGCTGATCGCGGTCGAGCGGGACCGGCGGGACGCGGCGCGCACGGTCCGCAGACGGCTCGCGCAGGAGGTCCTCGAACTGGTCCAGACGGGTGCCGCGCCGCCCGAGATCGCCGCGCGGCTGCGGGTGGCCGCGCCGGTTCTGCTGCCCGGTCTCGGCGCGGCCCCGCACTGGCAGGTGGTGGTGGCCCGGGTCGAGTGGGACGGCGGCGACATCGAGGCCGGGCCGGTCGCCCAGTCGCTCCTGGAGGAGATCCTGGTCGACCCGCTGGCGACGGGCCCCGAACCCTCCGACCGGATCGCCGTGGCCCACTCGGGCGACGAGGCGATCGCGCTCGTACCGCTGCCCGCGGTGTCGGCGGAGCACGACGGCTCCGAGTCCGGGCTCCATGCGGACGTGCTCCTGGAGGCCGTACGGGATCCGCTGTCGGCCGGGCTCGACGACGACGGGCGGGTGACGCTCGGCGTGAGCGCGGCCGTGCACTCGGCCGAGGGGCTGCGCGGGGCGCTGGAGGAGGCGCGGCACGCGCGGCGGGTGGCCGCGGCGCGTGCGGGGCGGGTGTGTGCGGCGGGGCACCAGGAGCTGGCCTCGCACGTGCTGCTGCTGCCGTTCGTGCCGGACGACGTGCGGCGGGCGTTCACCGCGCGTCTCCTCGACCCGCTGCGCGACTACGACCGCAGGCACCGGGCGGAGCTGATCCCGACGCTTGAGGCGTTCCTGGAGTGCGACGGCTCGTGGACGCGCTGTGCGACCCGGCTGCACCTGCACGTCAACACGCTGCGCTACCGGGTCGGCAGGATCGAACAGTTGACGAGTCGGGACCTCTCGCGCCTTGAGGACAAGCTGGATTTCTTCCTGGCACTGCGGATGAGCTGACCCGGGGATCCCACGACTTTGTGAATTCTTTCACCCACCCTCTTGGCCGGGCCATGCGATCCGTGCTGAGATGCGGCCACCACTCAACAGCTCAATGGTGTGCTCGGGGAGGGCAACGTGGCGCATTCCGCCATGTCTGGGAACGGAACGACCGCTGGTGACGATCCCCTCCAGACCGCGGTGTGGCGGCTGCGCTCGCGGGCCTGCTGGGCCGACGCGGCGGCGCTGCTACGACCCGACACCGCGGCACCGGCCCTCCAGAGAACCTCGCTGCTCGTCGAGCGGTGCCTGTACACCGAGCAGGGCTGGGAAGAGGCCGAGGACGCGCTGCGTACGGCCGAGGCGCTGGCCCACAGTGACGACGAACGGGGCGCCGCCGCCTGCGAACGCGGACACCTCGCCTACGCGGCCACACTGCACGGGGTCCGCGACCGGGCCGACGAGGCGCGGGCCGCGCTCGGGCGGGCGGCCGCGCTGATCCCGCCGGGCGGCGGTGGGCGGGCGCTGCTGGACTTCCGGCGGGGGCTGCTCGCGGAGAACCTCGCGCGTTCGCCGCAGGCCGCGCGGGCCGCGTACCGGCGCGCCCACGCGGGGGCCGCCGACCACGCCGACCCGCTGCTGCTGTCGTTCACCTGGCGCCATCTGGCCGGACTCGCCCTGCGGGACGGGGAGTTGGCGGAGGCCCGGCACGGCTTCGCCGAATCGCTGCGGATCCGCGAGGAACTGGGCTACCTCGTCGGTACGGCCCCGGCCCTCGCCTCGCTCGCGGACGCCGAGGTCGAGCCGGAGGCGTCCCGGCTGCGCGAGGAGGCGCGGCGGCTGTTCCGGCTGCTCGGCGGTGTACCGACGTGGCTGGCACGGCAGTTGGCGGCGCCTGCGCCGGGGGCGGCGACGGCCTGAGCGGCAACTCAGAGGAACCTGAGAGCTTTCTGTGCGAGTCTGGCGCGCCCGATCACAGGAGGAGCGCCCCCGATGAGCCTCATCAACGGCCTGCCCGCACATGTCCTGCTCGTCCACTTCGTCGTCGTCCTCGTGCCGCTCAGCGCACTGGCACTGGTCGTCTGCGCGGTCTGGCCACAGGCTGCGCGGCGGCTCGGCGTGGCGCTTCCGCTGCTGGCGCTCGTCGCGCTGTTGAGCGTGCCCCTGACCACCCAGGCCGGGGAGTGGCTGGAGCAGCACGTCGGCAGCACCGCCCTGGTGCGCCGGCACGCCGAACTCGGCGACGGACTGGTGCCCTGGGCCGGCGGCGTGTTCCTGCTGGCGGCGGCGGTGTGGTGGACCGTGGGCCGCAAGCCCGCGCCGGAGACCGGTCCCCGGTCCGCGCCGGTCGGTCCGGTGATCCGGGTGGCGGCCGCCGTGCTCTCGGTCGCGGTGGCCGCGGGCGCCGTGGTCGACGTCTACCGCATCGGGGACTCCGGGGCGAAGGCCGCCTGGCAGAACGGCTTCTCGAAGACCGCCACCAGCGGCGAGGACCGTTAGCCGCTCAGGAGACTCCGGCGAAGTGCTCCCGCACGAGCGACTGCGCCGCGTCCCACTCCCCCGCGACCAACGCCTCCAGAAGCGCCAGGTGTTCGGCCGCGTCCGCCAGGAGGTCGGCCCGCCCGCGCGCGACGGGGCCGCCGGCCGGCGGCCACTGGGTACGGCGGTGCAGGTCCTCGGCGAGGTGGACGAGCTGTTCGTTGCCGGAGAGGGCGAGTACCGCGCGGTGGAAGGCCCGGTCGGACTCGGCGTAGGTCGCCCGGCACCCGGAGGACGCGGCGCGCACGGTCCCCTCGGCCAGCGGGCGCAGGTCGGCCCAGCGGGCGGTGGGCACCGTGCGGGCGAGCCGCAGCATCACGGGGACCTCGATCAGGGCACGGATCTCGGCCAGCTCGGCGAGTTCGCGGGCGCCCCGCTCGACGACGCGGAAACCCCGGTTCGGCACGACCTCGACGGCACCCTCGGTGGCAAGCTGCTGCATGGCCTCGCGCACGGGCGTGGCGGAGACACCGAACCGGTCGCCGAGCGCGGGCGCGGAGTAGACCTCGCCCGGGGTGAGTTCACCGCCGACGAGCGCGGTGCGCAGGGCGTCGAGTATCTGCCCGCGCACGGAGGGCCGCTGGAGGGCCTGCCGGGGTCGCGGGAACGGCGTCTCGCTGTGCGTGTGCTCGCCGCGCACGGCATCCGCGCCGTCCGCGAGGTCCCGGCCGCGGTCCACGTCGGCGGCGCGCGACTGCGACGGCACCCGGGATCCTCGGGTACGCGGGTCCGGTATGCCGGTCTCGGCGGAGCCCTGCGCGCCCTGCTTCACGGGTCCTCCTCCGGACGTGTCGGTACTTGGGGTCATTACGGCTGCTTGTTACTCGCCCGTCAAGCACCTTAGGCGCAGATCGGACTAGTTCAAATCCGATACCGGTTGGGTAAGGTAAGCCTTACATTTAAACCAACGGTGAATCGGTGGTCCCGGCATGCCCCTGACTTCTTCGGCCACAGCGGACGCGTACGCCCGCCTCACCGAGGTCATCCCCGGGCTCGCGATCACCGAACTCGCCCCGGGGCGGCCGCTTCCGGCCGGCGGCGGCTGGGCCCCGGCCACCGCGCTCGCCGAAGGCGGAGCGGACCTGGAGGCGTTCCTGGCCCGGGACCACACCCAGGTCCTGCGCGACCACGGCCGGCCGGGCCGCCCGGACGTGATAGCCACCTTCGGCCTGCACCGCTACGCCTGGCCGGTCTGCCTCCTGTTCACGGTCCCGTGGTTCCTGCACCGCCGCGTCCCCCGCCTCCCCGTGACCCACGTCTCCTACGACCGCACCGCCGCCGGCCTCGACCTGGGCCACCTGGTGGTCCGCACCGACTCCTTCGCCTGCCTGCCCGGCGACCCGGCGGCAGCGCTGCCCGGCGCCCGGGTGGTCGCCGGCGAGGAGGCGCTGCGCGCGGAGGTGCGGGCCGCGGTCGCCGAGCACATGGAGCCCGTACTCGCCGGCTTCGGGCCACGGATGCGGCGGCGGGGCCGCGCCCTGTGGGGCATGGCGACCGACGAGATCGTCGAGGGCCTCTGGTACGTCGCCGGCCTCATCGGCGAACAGCCGCGCGCCGTGCGCGAGTTGGAGGCGCTGCTGCCGGGCGCGACCAGGCCCTACGCAGGGGCGGCCGGGTTCCGTGAACTGACCGGCCCAAACGGGGAGTCGCTGCCCACCCGGGATCGGGTGAGCTGCTGCATGTACTACACGCTGGACGCGATGGACGCCTGCCCGACCTGTCCGCGCACCTGCGAGGCGAAGCGGGTCACCAAGCCGCTGGCCGCGACGGCGAGTTGAGGGACCCTCAGTGCGGGGCCCGATCCGGGGCCCGCTAAGATCGGCCGTGAACGGGACGCCCGCTCGGTTACAGGTGCTTCACAACTTCCTCACTTGTCGCAGGAACTTTCCGTGGAACCACCCGTACGGGTAGTCTTATTCGAACTCAACTCCCGCCCCTCAAGCGGCAGTTCGAGCAGAAAGCCGCCCTGGGCATCCCCTTGCACCTCCTTGGCGGCCTCTTGCCCCGAAAACGCCTGAGGGCCGTTGGGATTGGGCCACTATGGCGGGCGTTACGCCCTATCCCAATGCAAGGGACCCCAGATGAGACTGACCGACATATCGCTTAACTGGCTGCTTCCCGGCGCCGTACTGCTCCTGGGCATGCTGGCGGCGGTTGCGGTGCTCGCGCGGAGCAAGCGGTCCGGCGGGGAGCACGCGAAAGACGACTCGTGGGAGCGCACGGAGGAGCGCCGCAGGCGCAAGGAAGCCATATACGGCATCGCCTCCTACGTCCTTCTGTTCTGCTGTGCGGCGGTCGCCGCGGCACTCTCCTTCCACGGGCTGGTCGGCTTCGGCCAGGAGAACCTCGGCCTCACCGACGGCTGGGAGTACCTGGTCCCGTTCGGCCTCGACGGCGCGGCCATGTTCTGTTCCGTCCTCGCGGTCCGCGAGGCCAGCCACGGTGACGCGGCCCTCGGCTCCCGCATACTCGTATGGACGTTCGCGGCCGCGGCCGCCTGGTTCAACTGGGTGCACGCGCCCAGGGGTGTCGACCACGCGGGCGCTCCGCAGTTCTTCTCCGGCATGTCGCTGTCGGCCGCGGTTCTCTTCGACCGCGCCCTGAAGCAGACCCGTCGTGCCGCGCTGCGCGAGCAGGGTCTCGTGCCGCGTCCGCTGCCGCAGATCCGTATCGTCCGCTGGCTGCGGGCCCCCCGGGAGACCTACAGCGCCTGGTCGCTGATGCTCCTGGAGAACGTGCGCAGCCTGGACGAGGCGGTCGACGAGGTGCGCGAGGACAAGGCGAAGAAGGAAGAGACCCGACTGCGCCGCCGCGACCAGCAGCGGATCGAACGGGCCCAGCTCAAGGCCATAAGCCGGGGCCAGCGCGGCCTCATCGGCCGCCGGTCGCCGGAACCGCAGGCCCTGGAGCGCGGCTCCTCGCAGCCCTCCGCGGAGCCTGCTCTATCGACCGGAGAGCCGCTGCCGGTTCGCACGCGTCCCTCACTCCAGCCAGTCCGCGGGGCATCTGACCCGATATCCGTCGACCTCACTGCGGAGGACGACACCATGGCCCTGCCGCGGCTCGACTCCCTTGAGCGCAAACTCAAGGACCTGGAGCAGCAGTTCGGCTGAGATCCGGGACCACGAGGTCCGGGACCGGGCGACAACGGGACGGGGGCGGCATCCAACTGGACGCCGCCCCCGTCCCGTTGCTCATGCCGCGTCCGAATCGAGCTCGAACCAGACGGACTTGCCCACCTCGTGGGACGACACTCCCCAGGAGTCCGCGAGGGACTGCACCAGGACCAGGCCCCGCCCGTGCGTACCGTCGTCGGCGATCGGTGCGCGCAGTCTGGGCCTGCGGGCCACGAAGTCCCGTACCTCCACACGCAGTCCACGCGGCCCGACCGTCGCCGTCAGAACGGCGTCGTGGTCGGTGTGGATCAGCGCGTTGGTGACGAGTTCACTCGTGAGCAGCTCCGCTATCTCCGATCGTCCCGGCCTCCCCCAGTGCCGTAACAGTTCACGCAACGCCCTGCGTGCTTCGGGCACCGCCCGCAGGTCCGCGCGTCCGAGTCTGCGCCTCAGCTGAGGCGACTGCGCCGGTTCCATGGCGCTGCCGACCGTTTCCTCCACCGTTTTCGCCGAGGAGGCCCCGACCGCCATGGGACCGCCCCCTCGTGCTTGCCTCTTCATGACCCCCGCCTGCGCCGTTTTCCGGTTCCCCTCCTGCTCGAACATGTTCACGGGGATCCATGCCCTCGTGCGGAACGCGCCAGTCATGTCGAATCGTCAACGACCAGGTGTTCGGCCATGGTTGGGCCGAATCCGGCGGAGCGGAGGAATCGGGGGCATCGGCGTCCGCACGGTCGAACGGCCACCGTACGGAGCATGCGGCACGGGCGGACCGCTCGGGACGTTCCCCTCCACGAAGTCATGGTCTCCGGCGCCGGGACCAGACACCTCGTGCCGTCCTGACCACCGGCGATCGCACCGACTGCCGATGCCGGGCTGCCGATCCGGCCGTAGTCCGCGAAGGCGTGGGGCGGTTGGTCCCCCGACGGCCCACGCTTCACGAATCTGGCCGGAATCAGCCGCTCAGCAACCGCGAACAGCCCCTTGGCGAGGCCTACTTGCCGCCGATGCCCTTCGTCCCGATGTGGAAGATCCTGTGGGTCGTACGGGTCATGTCGACGACCAGTCTGGTGGTGTCGCCGCCGCCCCAGGTCAGGGTGATGGCGGCCTCGGTGTAGTCGGCGGTGCCGTTGTCGGTGACCTTCCAGCTGAGGGGCGTGTTCTGCGCCTGGAGGACACCGTCGGCGTGGTTCTTGTCCTCCCAGGCCGTCAGCTTCTTCAGGTAGGCGGGCGTGAGGTAGTACGCGCGCAGCTGCTGGGCGAGCTTGCCGCCGCCGCTGTCGAGGTCGCTCTCGGCGTCGATGTAGGCGCCGTAGAAGTCGGCGATGCGGGTGATGTTGTCGGACGGTGAGCCGCTGACGGTGCGCGGGCCGCCGGCGGAGGCCTGGGCCGCCACGCCCAGCCCGAGGGCGAGGGCGAGGCCGGCGGCGAGGGCGGTGCGGCGTGTGGCCTTCTTGCTGTTCACGTGGGTTCCCCGTTTCGGTTCGGTGCCGTGCTGTGTGGTCGCTCAGAGCTTCGGCGCCCGGCCCGGGCGACCGCAACGACCGACACCGAACCCGCGACGGTGGAACCGTCCCACCCCCGCTGACCTCCTCATATGTGGAGTGCCTGGGATGCCGTCCCGGGACGCGACACGCACGGGGGAACGGTGTCGGGCGAGGGCGACGACAAGGATGTCGAGGAGTTCGCGGCGCTGCTGCGACGGCTGAAGGACCGCACGGACCGCAGCTACGGCCAGTTGGCCCGCCGTCTGAACATGAACGCCTCGACCCTGCACCGCTACTGCGTGGGCGCGGCGGTCCCCCTCGACTTCGCCCCCGTGGAGCGGTTCGCGGGCCTGTGCGGGGCGACACCCGAGGAACGGCTGCGGCTGCACCGGTACTGGATCCTGGCGGTGGCGGCCCGGCAGCGGCCCCGGCCCGCCGGGAACCCGGTCCCCGAACCGGTGCCGGAGGAGGTCCCCGCGCCGGCGCCGAGCCCCTGGTACCGACGGCGGCTCACGCTCACCGCCGCCGCGGTGTGCGCGGTACTCGCGGTGTGGGGCAGCCTGTCGGCGGTCTCCACCCACGACACCGCCAAGCCCGAGGACGGACCGTCCACACCGTCCGCAGCCCCCGCGCCCGTCACCTGGACCGCCAACTCCCAGGCATGGGCCATCCATTGCAGCCACGACTACGTCGTCGAGAAGTCACCCGCGCGGGTTCCGCCGCCCCCTGCCCCGGAGGACGCCGGGACCTGGGCGGCGCGACAGCGCGCGGTGCACGGCCGGGAGACCGACGTCGAGATCTCGCTGCAGGGGCGGACGACCACGGCGGTCGTCCTGGAGTCGCTGCGTGTACGGGTCGTGGGCCGGGCCACCCCCGTCCACGGCACCGCCTACGCCATGGACCAGGGCTGCGGCGGCGAGGTCAGCCCCCGCTACTTCGGGGTGGACCTGGACGCCCGCCGCCCCCTGGCCCGTCCGGTCGCCGGGAGCGACCTGGGCACACCGGTCCCCGCGGCGCACCTGCCGTACCGGGTCTCCGCGCAGGACCCGGAGGTACTGCTCGTCAAGGCCAGGACACAGACCTGCGACTGCCGCTGGTACCTCGAACTCGGCTGGTCCTCCCAGGGCCGCACCGGCACCCTCCGCATCGACGACCACGGCAGGCCGTTCCGCACGACGAGCATCAAGGGCCTGCCGCACTACTGGTACTCGGCGAAGGGCTGGGCGCCGTACGACGGTTAGAGCCCCCGCACGTTACGGATGTTGGACCGCGCCATCTGCAGCATGCGGCCGACTCCGCCGTCCAGCACGATCTTCGACGCCGAGAGCGCGAAGCCCGTCACCATCTCGGCGCTGATCTTCGGCGGGATGGACAGCGCGTTGGGGTCGGTGACGACATCGACGAGGGCCGGGCCCTTGTGCTTGAGGGCCGCCTTCAGGGCGCCTCGGAGGTCCCTGGGCTTCTCGACCCGCACACCGTAGGCACCACAGGCACGCGCCACGGCGGAGAAGTCGGGATTCTTGTTGGTGGTGCCGTACGACGGGAGACCGGCGACCAGCATCTCCAACTCGACCATTCCCAGAGAGGAGTTGTTGAACAGTACGACCTTCACCGGCAGGTCGTACTGGACGAGGGTGAGGAAGTCGCCCATCAGCATGGAGAACCCGCCGTCGCCGGACATCGAGATCACCTGCCGCTCGGTGTCGGTGAACTGGGCGCCGATCGCCATGGGCAGCGCGTTCGCCATCGAGCCGTGCGAGAACGAACCGATCACGCGGCGGCGGCCGTTGGGCGTGATGTAGCGGGCGGCCCACACATTGCACATGCCCGTGTCGACGGTGAACACGGCCTCCTCGTCGGCGAGTTCGTCGAGTACGGAGGCCACGTACTCGGGATGGATCGGGACCTGCTTCTCCACCTTCCGCGTGTACGCCTTGACGACCCCCTCCAGCGCGTCGGCGTGCTTCTTGAGCATCCGGTCGAGGAACTTCCGGTCCCCCTTCGGCTTCACCCGGGGAATGAGACAGCGCAGCGTCTCCTTCGCGTCGCCCCACACCGCGAGGTCCAACTTCGAGCGCCGGCCCAGATGTTCGGGCCGTACGTCGATCTGGGCGATCTTCACGTCGTCGGGCAGGAACGCGTTGTACGGGAAGTCGGTGCCGATGAGGATCAGCAGGTCACACTCGTGGGTGGCCTCGTAGGCGGCGCCGTAGCCGAGCAGTCCGCTCATGCCGACGTCGTACGGGTTGTCGTACTGGATCCACTCCTTGCCCCGCAGGGCGTGTCCGATCGGGGACTTGATCTTCCCGGCGAACTCCATCACCTCGGCGTGCGCGCCAGCCGTGCCGCTGCCGCAGAACAGGGTGACCCTGTCGGCCTCGTCGATCATCTCGACGAGCTTCTCGATCTCGGCGTCGCCCGGGCGGACGGACGGGCGGGAGGTGACGAGGGCGGTCTCGGCGGCCTTCTCCGGGGCGGGCTCGGAGGCGATGTCGCCGGGGAGGGAGACGACGCTGACGCCGGACTGGCCGATCGCGTGCTGGATGGCGGTCTGCAGGAGCCGGGGCATCTGCTTGGGGCTGGAGATCAGTTCGCTGTAGTGACTGCACTCCTGGAAGAGCCGCTCCGGGTGGGTCTCCTGGAAGTAGCCGAGGCCGATCTCGCTGGACGGGATCTGCGAGGCGAGGGCGAGGACCGGGGCCATGGAGCGGTGGGCGTCGTAGAGGCCGTTGATGAGGTGCAGGTTGCCGGGGCCGCAGGAGCCGGCGCAGGCCGCGAGCTTCCCGGTTATCTGGGCTTCCGCGCCGGCGGCGAAGGCGGCGGTCTCCTCGTGCCGTACATGGATCCAGTCGATGGCTGAGTTGCGACGGATCGCGTCGACGACGGGGTTGAGGCTGTCGCCGACGACGCCGTAGAGGCGCTTGACTCCGGCGCGGACGAGGATGTCGACGAACTGTTCGGCAACGTTCTGCTTGGCCATGGTTCTCGCGTGCCCTTCGGCTTCCGGTGTACTGCGGATACCTCTGGGTTCCATGAATTCACAGCCCGGGCGCTCACGCCTCCCAAACGGCGGCGGCCGTGCGGTCGTCGGCATAACCCTTGACCCGCACTTGGGTGTCGGCGAGGAACGCGGCCAGACCCGGCGGGGTGGCGGCGGACCACCGGCCCGCCAGATGGGCGGACAGCTCGGGCTCGCCGCGCAGCGGTTCGGCGAGGCCTCCGGTGCACATGAGAAGCGTGTCGCCGGGGCGGGCGACCGAGGCACGGAAGCGGAAGGGTTCGCGGGGCGGTTCCGGGGCGGGTTCGTACGGGCTCGGCGGGGTCGGAATGCCGAGGTCCATGGTGAGCCGGTCGCCCTCGGGGGTCTCGGCCGGCTGCGAGCCGAAGCCGACGACGGCCTCGCCGGCCGCCTCCCGGGCGGAGGGCTCGATGTCCTGCCACTCCCCGTCGCGCAGCCGGAACAGACCGCCGGGGCCTACGCCGAAGAAGACCCGGGTACGGCACTCCGGGTGGGCGGGGAGGAGCAGGCAGCGCAGGGTGGCCGCGTACTCGTCCGGGTCGATGCCCTGCTCGGCGGCGCTGGCGCGGAGTTTGCCGAGACTGCGGTCGGTGAGCCGGTGCAGACCGGACTTGAGATCACCGCGCCGGGCGGCCCGGATGTCCTCCGCGAGCCGCGCGTGACTCCGTCCGACGGCCCTCCCGATCCAGTGACAGGCCTCGGCGGCGGCGCGGTGCGCCCCCGGGGTGGCCCTCGCCCCGGTCGCCATCGCGACCAGCACCAGGGCCTGGTCCCCGACCCCGAACCGCGCGGTCAGCAACGAGTCCCGGCGCGGCTCACCCCGGAACCGCGCGGAGTCCCCGCGCACGGAGGCGGCCCGCAGCGTGCTGCTCCCGTACCGCGCCCCGTCGAGCACGGTGTCCGCGACCAGGTCGTCCAGGTCGTCCGGGTCGGCGGGCGGCAGGGCGGTGGGCTCGGCGTCGTAGGTGGGAGGTCCCGAGCCCACGTAGTCGAGGGTGAGGGATGCGGGCGGGGGTGTGGTGGGTGGCGGGGGTGGTGCGAGGGCGGGGAGGTTCGGGGGCGGCGGGTAGGCGGGCGCGGTGACAGGGACTGCCCCGCGCAGGAGCTGCGGGGTGGGCGGGGCGGGGCTGATCGGGGGCGGTGGCGGCGGGAACGGCGCTGCGCCGAAGGGTGGGGCCGCGCCGCCGCCCCGCCCGGCCGGAGACGGCGAGCTGTCGTCGCGCGTGGCCGGGGCCGGACGGTGGCCCGGCGCCCCGGCGTCCGCCGTACCGCCCCGGAGGGAACCGGGGGCACCGGCCGCACCGGCACGCGGTGCCGGAACCCCCGAGCCGGCCACCGGACGCACACCCTGGTCCACGGGCCCGGGCTCCGGACTCGCGCCCTCGCCTGCGGACCCTGACACCGGACCCGCGTCCTCATCCACGGTCCCCGGCACCGGACGCGCGCTCTCGTCCACGGTTCCGGCCGCCGAGGCGAACCGGTCCTCCAGGGAGTCGGCCGCGGCCGTGGGCCCCGTGTCGTCGGTGGAGTCGTCGT
The DNA here is from genome assembly GCF_040655035.1 of Streptomyces sp. NPDC050549. Classification (NCBI taxonomy): domain Bacteria; kingdom Bacillati; phylum Actinomycetota; class Actinomycetes; order Kitasatosporales; family Streptomycetaceae; genus Streptomyces; species Streptomyces sp. NPDC050549. The sequence continues at coordinate 12,104 of NZ_JBFAJD010000053.1, read as the reverse complement.
ACAGCTGGCCCCACCAGTCGTCCTCGTGACCGGGCGGCTTTCCCCCCTGCTGGCTCATGCCCCTAATTGTCCACCGTGCGGGCCGGATGAAAACGGGGCGTCAGGAAAATCCGGTGCGCGCCCCTTCTCGAACGGCGTGTCGGATGACGTACCGAACACCCGTGCGCCACAAGGCGATCCGGCACGGCACAGAGCCGCCGGACGGTTCCACCCCCCACGGGAGAACCGCCCGGCGACGACCGAGTGACCGAATCCCGTCGCGGATCCAGCCGTCCGGACCCGAGCGTGACTTGCCTTCCTGAAGGGCCGCTGTGATTCGCGCCCGACTCCCCTATGACTGAACGGGCGCGAATCCGCAGGCCGAACAAGCCCAATCCAGGCATTACGGACGGCTGTTGGTGCCTCGGTGGCGCAACCTTGGCAGAGTGACGGGTGGTACGGCGATGATGTGCGGAGGCGGGTTCGCGCCGTGGCCGATTTCCGCCAAGGCGCGCGCGACGGGTCTTCGGGGAGGGGCGGAACCTGATGCTGGGAGCGATAGGCCTGGACGAGGCGCACGAGTCGGCCTACCGGGCGCTGGTGTCCGTCGGCGCCGCCGACGTGCCCGATCTCGCCCGCCGGCTGACCATCGGGGAGTACGACACCGAGCGCGCCCTGCGCCGCCTGGAACTGCACGGACTCGCCGCCCAGTCGACGGCCCGCCCCGGCCGCTGGGTCGCCGCCCCGCCCGGGGTGGCCCTGGGCGCCCTGCTCACCCAGCAGCGCCACGAACTGGAGAAGGCCGAACTGGCCGCCGCGCTGCTCGCCGACGAGTACCGGGCGGCCGCCGCCGAGACCGCCGTACACGATCTGGTGGAGGTGGTGACCGGGGCCGCGGCCGTCACCCGGCGTTTCCTGCAGCTGCAGCTCGGCGCGAGCGACGAGGTGTGCGCGCTGGTCACCGGGAATCCGGTCGCCGTCACCGGCATGGAGAACGACGCGGAGGAGCAGGCCGCCGGACGCGGGGTCCGCTACCGGGTCGTCATCGAACGCGCGGTGCTGGACCTGCCGGACGGCCGCACCGAACTGGCCGCCGCGCTCGGCCGCGGCGAGCAGGTGCGGGTGGTGGACAAGGTGCCGACCAAACTGGTGGTCGCCGACCGGACCCTCGCACTGGTGCCGCTCACGTCGCACACCGCCGAACCCGCCGCGCTGGTCGTGCACGCGAGCGGCCTGCTGGAACTGCTCTGCGGGCTCTTCGAGTCGGTCTGGCGGGACGCGCTCCCGCTGCGCCTGGGCGTGTCCGGCACGGCCGAGCAGGAGCCGGACGGCCCCGACGGAACCGACCTGGAGGTGCTGTCCCTGCTGCTGGCCGGGTTGACCGACGCGAGCGTGGCGAAACAGCTCGATCTGGGCCTCAGGACGGTCCAGCGCCGGGTGAAGCGGCTGATGGAGCTGACCGGGGTGACGACCCGGCTGCAACTGGGCTGGCACGCCTACGAACGGGGCTGGGTGACCCGTTACTGACCTGCGTTTTCCCCCGGGATCCCGCAGGCTGGGCAGATGGGAGTGGCTGAACTCCTGCTGGTCGGCGTCGTCATCCTGCTCGGCCTGTGCGGAGTCCTGGTGCCCGGAGTTCCGGGGTCGTGGCTGGTGTGGGCCGCGGTCCTGTGGTGGGCGCTGAAGGATCCGCAGCCGGTCTCCTGGGGCGTTCTCGTGGGCGCCACGGCCGCCCTCCTCCTCTCCCATGTGGTGCGCTGGGCACTGCCGCCCCGCCGGCTGCGCGCGAGCGGCGCGACCCCCCGGATGGCCGTGTACGCCGGGACCGGCGCGCTGCTGGGCTTCCTGCTCCTGCCCGTGCTCGGCGCGATCCCCGGCTTCATGGCCGGCGTCTACCTCCACGAACGCCTGCGGCTGGGCCGGCACGCCGAGGCCATGGCCTCCCTGCGTACGGCGATGCGCTCGGGCGGCTCCAGCGTGCTGACCGAACTGTTCACGTGCCTGCTGATCGCGGGGGCGTGGCTGGGCGCCACGATCTGGGGCTGACCCCTGAGGTCTACGGAGTCCACGGGGTCAATGGGGCCAGCGTGGCGAGGTCGACCGTGTCGGCGAGTGCGCGCATGCCGGCGTCGTTGAAGTGGAGGTGGTCGCCGGAGTCGTAGGCGGGCCGGATCCGCTGCGGCTGCTCCGGGTCGCGGACGGCCGCGTCGAAGTCGACGACCGCGTCGAAGAGCCCGCCTGCCCCGGCCCGGATGAAGGCGTTGACCGTCTGCCGTACGGCTTCCCGGGCCGCCGTGTACGCGCTGTTGCCGCCGTACGGCGTGAGGGTCGCGCCGATGACACGGATGCCGTGGGCGCGGGCGCGGGTCACGAGGGTGCGGTAGGCGGTCTCGAAGGCATCGGGGTCGGTGGCGTTCGGGGTGCCCTTGATGTCGTTGATGCCCTCCATGACGATCAGCACCCGCACCCCCGACCGCGACAGGGCGTCCGCGTCGAGCCGGGCCAGCGCGCTCGGCCCGGTGTCGTCGCGCAGCAGACGGTTGCCTGAGATCCCGGCGTTGAGGACACCGAGGCGGCGGTACGGAGGCAGGGCTTTCAGACGCTCGGCGAGCCGGTCGGGCCAGCGGTGGTTGGCGTCGCGGCTGGATCCGTTGCCGTCGGTGAGGGAGTCGCCGAACGCGACGACACTGCCGGCCGCCGGGGCGTCGAGGACGTCGACACCGGTGACGTAGTACCAGGAGGTGGTGGTCGTCGTGTATGCGGCGCCGTCGCTGTCGGCCGCCCAATTGCCGTTCGGGGTGCGGTAGTTGGTCTGCCCGGCGGCGCGGTGGTAGGTCGCCGGGCCGGAGTCGTCGGGCGTGTGGACCGTGACGAGCAGGTCCGCCGCGTCGGGTACGGCGAGCGGGACGGCGTCGGTGACGAGGTCCTCGCCCGCCGGGATCGTGACCGCGCCGGCGCCGCCGTTGAAGGTGGCGGTGCGCATCGAGCCGGGCACGGCGTCCGGACCGGTCCCGCGCAGGGCGACGGTCACCGTGTCGAGGCGGAGGGGCGCGGTGCCGAGCCGGTTGGTGAGCCGGACGCGGACGGCGTCGCCGCCGACGCTGAGATGCACGACGTTGCGGAAGGAGGCGCCGGGATGGGCCGCGGTGGTGCCGGAGGGGGCGGCCTCCCAGGTCCCGGTCCAGGTGTCGAGAGGTTCGGCCGCCGCAGCCTCGGCCGTCGCCGTTCCCTGTCCGACCCCCGCTCCCAGCACCAGTACCAGCAGTGCCACACCGATCCGTCCGGCCCCGACCATGAGCGCTCCGCCTCTCCCCGCCGATCACGAGGAGGCGACCGTGGCATGCGGAGCGGGGCGGACGGCGGAGCATCACCGGTGGCCGCGGCCGTATCCGCCTGTCCGGAGTAGGACGGAAGTCCTGGTCCCTGAAGCCGATGCGGTGGGCGGGCAGGCGTGTTTGGCTGCGGTCATGACCGAATTCACCGAGGCCGAGCGCGCGTACCTCAAGTCGCAGCGGCTGGGGCGACTGGCCACCGTCGACCCCCAGGGACAGCCGCAGGCCAATCCCGTCGGCTTCTTCCCGCAGGACGACGGGACGATCCTGGTCGGCGGATATGCGATGGGTGCGACGAAGAAGTGGCGCAACCTGCGGGCGAACCCGAAGGTCGCGCTGGTCGTGGACGACATCGTCAGCGTCAGCCCGTGGCGGGTACGCGGCATCGACATCCGCGGCGAGGCCGAACTCCTGGTCGGCGCGCACGAGTTGGGGCCGCACATGAGCGAGGAGGTGATCCGCATCCATCCGCGGCGGATCCACAGTTGGGGCCTGGAGGCCGACTAGTTCGAGGACTCCAGCGGGTGCGAGGAGTCCAACGCGTCCTCCAGGGTGAGGAGTTGGACCTTCCGGTCGAGGCCGCCCGCATAGCCCGTCAGTGATCCGTCGGCACCGATCACCCGGTGGCAGGGGCGGACGACCAGCAACGGGTTGGCGCCGATCGCCCCGCCCACGGCCCGCACTGCGGCCCGGGACGCGCCGATCCGGGCGGCGATCTCGCCGTACGTCGTCGTCGCGCCGTACGGAACGGAGTCGAGCGCGCTCCACACCCGCTCCCGGAACTCCGTGCCGGAGGTGTGGAACTCCAGCTGGAATTCCTTCAGTTCACCGGCGAAGTAGGCGGCGAGCTGTTCGCCGGTCGCGCGGAAGGGGCCGGGGTCCCGCCGCCACTCCGGCTGGACGGTACGGCCGCCCTTCTGGCCGGGGACGGAGAGGGAGGTAAGGGCGCCACTGTCGTCGGCGGTGAGGAGCAACTGTCCCAAGGGGCTCTCGAAACTCGTCCAGCGGATGGTCATGGCAACTCCAACTCCCCTGCTGCGAGCAGGTGTTGTACGGCATAGGAACGCCAGGGGCGCCAGCCGTCCGGGATGTCGGCACCGGACGGTGCCACGTCGGGGTCGCCGAGGGCGCGGGCGCGGATGACGGCGACCGTGGCGGCGTCCATACCGGGCAGCGCGAGCAGGGCGGCCTGAGCGTCGTCCCGGTCGGCGCCGACGTCGAGTCGTACGGTGCCGTCGGCGAGGGCGGTGACGAGGCCGGCCAGGGGATCGCCGGGCAGGGCCTCGGCCAGTACCGACGGTTCCGGGAAGAGGTGGGTGAGGGCGCCGGACGGGGCGTCCAGTGTCCTGCCGTAGCGCCGAACCAGCCGCTCGGACTCGGCCCGCCCCACCAGCGCCCGTACGGCCAGTTCCTCGGGATCGGCGGCGCCCGGTGAACGCAGGCCAGGCCGGGCGGCGACGAGTGGGGCGAGCCGGGGGTCGGCGCCGAGCCGCTCGTCGACGGCGTACGGGTCGGCGTCGAGGTCGAAGAGGCGTCGCAGGCGCTGTACGGCGGTGGTCAGGTCGCGGTGGTCGGTGAGATGCAGCCGGGCGTCGAGCCAGCCGCCGGTATGGGGGCGCGACACGCCCTTGAGGGTGCCGGGGCATTCGTCGACGGCGACGATTCCGGTGCCGTAGGGAAGACGGAGGGTACGGCGGTACGTGCGGTGGCCCGGGGTACCGGTGACTTCCTCGATGCCGGGGACGGCCTCGCTTTGCAGCAGGCCGAAGACGGCGGCGGACTGGTACGGGCCTCGGTGCGCGAGCCGCAGCGGAACTCCGGCGGACGGTTCGGCGGCGGGGACGGTCCCGTTGTCCTGCTCCCTTGCAGGTGACTTGGCCGGTGGCTGGGGCGCGTTGGTGCGCAGTTCGCTGGGGGTCGACGCGTACACGGCGCGAATCGTGTCGTTGAACTGACGCACGCTGGCGAAGCCTGCCGCGAACGCGATCTCCGTGATCGGCAGGTCGGTGGTCTGCACGAGTACGCGTGCGGTGTGCGCCCGTTGGGCCCGGGCGAGGGCGACGGGACCGGCGCCGAGTTCGGCGGTGAGCTGCCGTTGGACCTGCCGTGCGCTGTATCCGAGCCGTACGGCGAGCCCGGCGACACCCTCGCGGTCCACCACTCCGTCGCCGATCAGCCGCATGGCGCGGCCCACGACATCGGCGCGCACGTTCCACTCGGCCGACCCCGGCACGGCGTCCGGACGGCACCGCCGGCAGGCCCGGAACCCCGAGCCCTGCGCGGCGGCGGCAGTCATGAAGAACCGCACGTTGCGTCGCTTCGGAGTCACAGCCGGGCAACTGGGCCGGCAGTAGATCCCGGTGGTCGCGACGCCGAAGAAGAACTCACCGTCGAACCGGGCGTCCCGGCTCCGTACGGCCTCGTACCTGCTGTCTTCGTCCATCACGCCGTCCAGTCTCCGCCATCCCCGGGGGCGGGGCTGGCGGAAATCGGACGCGGCGTTGAGGTCGGGGCCGAGCCGGGCGAGCCCCCTGCCGCACCTAAGCCCAACGCCCCCGCTTCGCCTCCATGGCCGCCTTCCCCTCCGCCCCCTTCCGCTTCCAGTCGCGGCGCTGCTCGGACCTGAGCCGGGCGTCGGTCTTGGCGACGATCCACTGGTTCTCACGCATGAGCTTGCGGTAGCTGTCGAGCCGGCGCTCGGACAGCTCACCCGACTCGGCAGCGGCGAGCACCGCGCACCCCGGCTCCGCGATGTGGGCACAGTCCTGGAAACGGCACTGTCCCGCCAGTGCCTCGATCTCGGCGAACACCTGCCCGACCCCGGTCTGCGCGTCCCACAGTCCGACCCCGCGCAGCCCCGGCGTGTCGATCAGGACACCGCCGCCGGGCAGTGCGAGGAGATTGCGCGTGGTGGTCGTATGACGGCCCTTGCCGTCCACGTCACGCGTCACCTGCACATCCATCACGTCCTCGCCGAGCAGCGCGTTCGCGAGCGTCGACTTGCCCGCACCCGACTGCCCGAGCAGCACGGACGTACCACCGGCGGCGACCGCGGCGAGCACGTCGACCCCCTCCCCGGTCGTGGCACTCACACTCAGCACCGGCACACCCGGCGCCGTCGTCTCCACGTCCTGGACGAGATACGACAGCGTCACCGCATCCGGCACGAGGTCGGCCTTGGTGAGCACGACGAGGGGCTGGGCACCGGACTCCCAGGCGAGCGCGAGAAACCGTTCGATACGGCCGAGGTCGAGATCCCCGGTCAGCGGTACGGCGACGATCGCGTGATCGACATTGGCCGCGAGGATCTGCCCCTCGGACCGCTTGGAGGAGGTGGAACGCACGAACGCGGTACGACGGGGCAGCAGCGTCCGCACATAGCGCGGGTCGCCGCCCGCGGGGTCGACGGCGACCCAGTCCCCCGTGCACACGACCTTCATCGGGTCACGGGGAACGACAAACTCGGTGTCGGCACGGACGGTGCCGACCGGTGTGACGACATCACACAGGCCACGATCGACCCGCACGACACGACCGGGCAGCAGACCCTGCCCGGCGAAGGGAGCGAACTCGGCCTCCCAGTCCGCGTCCCAGCCGTAGGCGGCGAGAGGGTGCGCGGAAACCCGAGCAGAAGAGAACAAAGACAAGGGGTGACCCTTCACAAGGGTGGCCCCGGCACCGCGCACACAGACGCGGGAAGAGATGGAGAGTCAGCCGGAGACCACGGGAGTGGACTTGATGAACTTCCGGATGCGGGCAACGCCCACCACAGAGACAGCCATCGGTCACACCTCCCCAAACACAAGCCAAGTCACCTGCGGCAACACACGGTTGCCGCTCCAACGGCACCGACCATAGAAGGTGCACGGGCCGCGGCGCCAGCGAATTTCGGCACACCAACCGTCTCTCCCAGCCGGCTACGACGCCGACACCACATGGTCCGAGGCAACGGCTACCGCCACCGCGCCGGAGACCGTCGGGTCCCGTTCCCGTCCCCACACCAAGTCATGGTGGCCCGGCCGACATCAGCCGCGATGCCGGCGAGGATGTCGCCGCGGACTGGCGAAGCGACTTCGGGTGCCCCGCCAAGCCACGCTCGTCGGGGGACCGGAGCGAATTCAGTGCCGTGGGACACCCACTGCGGCACATCGTGGTACGCAGGTGGCCCTATAGCCGAAGACACGCCAGTGGCAGAATGACCGCCATGTCCAACTCATATGGGCGGCCCATCCTCAGAACGACGGATCTCTCGGCGGGACTGCAAATTGTGGAGCAGCTGCTCGCGATTGCCGACCTGCGAGATCTCGAAGTCGACTTCGAAGCACGGGTCTCCTCGACAGACGTTCTCGCAGCACTGCTGGAATTGATTCCGGACGCCGGCTGGTGGGCCGAGGGGGACCGGGACGGCTCGTCGGACAAGGGAGACGATTCAGCAGCACACCTCCCCATCCGGCTGCGGGGCTGGGCCATGTCCCCCGAGACGGTTGAGCCGTTCCTTAAGGCGGTGGGCGAAAGTCCCGCCTCGGTTCGGTGGGATTTCAATGCCTGGCCCGAGGCCCCTGAGGTGGGCCTGGGTGTCGGTGGTACGAGAGGTGCGTTCGTGACGCTGTGCGTGAACGTCCGCGATCTCGATCTGACGGAGCTCTCCACCGATCACACCGTTTTCGTTCACGTAAAGCAGGTCGAGGCCGAACGCGCGCCCTGGTTGGCGGCTCAAGTCGGACTTGGAGTTATCGGCGATCTGGTCATGGCTCCGTACTGAGGAACCCCGGGCGCAATTTCTTGGGTCGCAGGCTGCGGAATGTTGGAGATGGGCAAGGGATTCTTCGATCCCTTCGGGTGCCACGAGGCTGTGGAACAGGACGCACTCGTCAATGGACAATCCCCCGCGCCCTTGGACCTTGCTGCCCTCAACGGTGCGTGCGGCGAATGGCCCCCGTTCGTTGTTCGCATCGCGTCGGCTGAGCCACATGGCGGCTCAGCCGACGCGATGTCCAGGTGTCCCGTGCGGTCAACGAATCGGGTTGCCGGCAATGCGGGTGACCCGCAACGGCAGTCGACTGGGTGCCTGCAGTCCCTCCGGGTCGTGGAACTGCGGTGGCTGCGTGGTGGACACGGCGAAGTCGGGGTAGCGGGTGAGGAGTTCGGTCAGTGCCACGCGCGCCTCCAGGCGGGCGAGCGGTGCGCCGAGGCACACATGGGCGCCCTTGCCGAACGACAGATGTCGATTGGGGCGCCGGGCGATGTCGAAGGTGTCGGGGTCGGGGAACGCCTCGGGATCCCGGGCGGTCGACACCAGAGCGACGCTCACCAGAGCTCCCTGGGGGACCGTGTGGCCGCTGAGCCGGGTGTCGCGGGCGGCCCTGCGATCGAGCCAGATCAGCGGTGAGCGGTAGCGCAGCACCTCCTCGATGGCGGAGGGCAACAGACCGGGGTCCTTGCGCAACTCCGCTGTGTCCTTCGGGTGTTCGTCGAGGCACAGCACTGCATTGCCGAGCAGTGCGCTGGTGGTGAGGAATCCGGCGATGAGCATCAGACCGAGGAAGCCGACGATCTCCTGGTCGTCCAGCCGTCGGCCGTCGGCCTCGGCCCGGATCAGGTCGTGGATCAGGCCGGTGCCGGACCTGGCGCGGTGCCGGCGTACATGGCTGCCCAGGTAGTCGTTCATCTCCCGGATGGACGGGGCCATCGCGGCCACGCCCTCCTCGCTGCGGATGGCGTCCACACCGTTGTCCACCAACAGGGCGTACGCCCACTTGCGGAACAGGCCGTGATCCTCGCGGGGCAGCCCCATCACCTCGGCGATCACCGTGACGGGCAGCGGGTGGGCCAGGTCGGAGACTATGTCGATGGTGTCGCCGCGTTCCTCCGCGGCGTCCAGCAGTCGCCGGGTCACCTCCCCGATGCGCGGCTCCAGGCTCTCCACGAACCGGGGAGTGAACGCCTGGCTCACCAGACCGCGCAGCACCCGGTGCCTGGGCATGTCCATGTTCTGGAAGTTGCCCTTCTGGAACGCGACGAGCTCCTCCACCGAGGGCATGAACTCGCTCATGTCGTTGGAGAACGTCTCGGCCTCCTGCATCACCCGCAGACCGTCCGCGTAGCGGAACACCTGCCACCGGCCGGACCGCGGGTCATGGCTGACGGGCTCCTCACGGCGCATGTGCGTGTAGTGGGCGAGCGTGCGCCGCATCGCGTCGGAAAAGTGCGGACCACCCATCTGACCGGTCTCCTTGTGCTGTCGGGGAAAGTCGTTCACGCGGCCCGGCGCTCCTCGGCGTACTGCTTGGCGTGGCCCAGGGTCGCCTTGCTGTTCGTACTCAGGGCACGGTGGATGTAGGCCCTGGCGTCGGCCACGGTGCGGCCCGCCCCGAGCACCTCCTCGACAGCCTCGGGCTTGACGACGACGGTGTGGTGCGAGGTGGCGTCCACTCCGCCGTCCCGTGGCACGAGGATCCAGCTTCCGGTGTGCGCGGTCATCAGCGCGGGCACCGTGGTCTGCTTGTAGACGATCCGGTCGGTGCCGCGCACCACCCGGACCGACTCGGTGGTGTGCACCGAACCGTCCGCGGCCTTGGTGTCCATGGCCATGACCTGCAAGCCCGGCTCGTCCTCGGTCAGATCGAGCCGGGTCACGTGCGGCAGGCGTTGTGGCCACAGGTCGGCGCGGTGGAGAAAGTCGAAGACGTCGTCGGCCTCGCCCGCGATGTGCACCGTGTCCTCGAAAGCGAACATCAGCGCGTCCATCTCGTCGTGCCGCTCGGCGACCCGCTTGATGCCTGCGAGCTCCGCGTCGCTGTTGCCGTCCAGAGCGGCGCGTACCCAGGCCACATGCTCGGGGGCGTCGTCGACCACGGTGAAGTCGTGGTGCAGTTCCAGCCGGGTCCTTGACGCGGACAGGGTCTTCGCGCACCAGGTGCCGTCCATCGAGGCGACCGGCGCGGCCGACACCTCCTGCCGGAACCGGACCGTGTGCGTCTGCGGGTCGAGGTCCCGGCGCGAGGTCCACTGCTTCACCTCGCCGCCCGCCATGGCCCAGATGTGGATGCGTTCCGTGCGCTCGCCTTGTTCCAGGTGCTCCACATGGATGTTGGGAGCGAAGAACACGGGCCAGCGCGTGACGTCCGCGATGATGTCGTGGACCACCCGTGCCGGGGCGTCGATCTCGGTGGTGTGCAGGGTGTGGTGGCTTTCGGACACGTCGAACCCTCCCTCTTGTCCCGGCCTGCCGGGGATCAGTAGTTGCCGAGGCCACCGCAGACGTTCAACGCCTGGGCCGTGATGGAAGCGGCGGTGTCGGTCGCCAGGTAGCCGACCAGGCCGGCCACCTCCTGCGGCGTCGAGTAGCGCCCCAGCGGGATCTTGGCCTGGAACTGCCGCAGGATGTCGTCCTCGGTGGTGTCCCAGGCGGCGGCGTAACCCGCGCGCACACGCTGGGCCATCGGCGTCTCCACATAACCCGGACACACGGCGTTGACGGTGACACCGGTCGGCGCGAGCTCCTTGCCGAGCGCCTTGGAGAAGCCGATCACCCCGTGCTTGGACGCCGAGTAGGGCGCCGCGAGCACCACGCCCTGCTTGCCGCCCGTGGAGGCGATGTTGATGACGCGGCCCCAGCCGCGCTCCTGCATACCGGACCTCTTCAGCACCTCCCGGGTGACCAGGAAGACGCTGTTGAGGTTGGTGTCGATCACGTCGTACCAGATCTCGTCGGGGAGGTCGGCCGTGACCCCTCCGCCGCCCCGGCCGGCGTTGTTGACGAGGACGTCGACACGGCCGTACGCGCTCATGGCGGACTCCACCAGCGTCTGGACAGCGGCCTTGTCCCGTACGTCGCACGACGTGCCGTCGGCCTCGTGCCCGGCCGCCCGCAGTTGCTCCACCGTCTCCTTCACTGCGTCCGCGTCGCGGGCACAGATGAAGACGGCCAGGCCCGTGCGGGCGAGGTCCTGGGCGACGGACAGCCCGATGCCGCTGGTGGCACCCGTGACGAGGGCGACCCGCCGTTCGTCGTTCGCCATGCTCAGCACTCCCGTGGTCGGTGATGTCGGGTTTCACCGTGGCCCGGTCTGCTCGAACCGAGGTCGAACACCGCTGGACACCCGACGGCTCGCCTCAAGCCCGCGTCGAGGAGGGCTGGAGCCGCTTGGACGACTCTCGTGGGGCCCGCGCCACAGAGCGCGCGGTCCGGCCACCCGTGGCCCGATCAGGAAGGAACCAGCATGTCGATCGCCCAGACGGTGTCCACCAACTCCGGTCCCACCGGCCTGTACCAGCTGATCCACCAGTTCTACGCACGGCAGATGCGGTTGCTGGACGACGGCAGGGCGGAGTACTGGGCGGACACGTTCACCGCCGACGGCGTCTTCGCCGCGAATGCCTTTCCCCAGCCGGTCGTTGGCCGCGCCGGCATCGCGACCGCAGCCCGTGCCGCCGTGGACGACTACGCCCGTCGGGGCATCCAGCGTCGCCACTGGCTGGGCATGCTGTCCGTCGAGCCCGGGAACGGCGAGGAGTTGCTGGTCAGCAGCTATGCCCTGGTGGTCGAGACGCCGCGTGACGGCACCCCCGAGATCCGGTCGAGCAGTACGTGCGACGACGTGCTGGTGCACCGGGACGGCGGATGGCTGGTGAAGGACCGCCGGATCCACCGTGACGACCTGCCGAGGCCGTAGTAGCGGTCGTCGTCGGAACACGGTGGGGGGGGGGCCCGGGGGGGCCCCCCCCCCCCCCCCGCGGGGGGGGGGGGGGCCCCGCCCCCCCCGGCCGCCCCACCGAGCGCGACACCGCGAC
>NZ_JBFAJD010000052.1:0-51700 GCF_040655035.1 Streptomyces sp. NPDC050549 | reverse complement strand
CAACGTCTTGTGGGCGATGCTTCGTGACGGACAGTGCTATCAAGGTTCACCTCCCGTCACGGCTGCGGCTTGACATCACGATTGGGAAGTCCTTTCTCCGTGGGCGCTTGGCATCACGGTGCGATGCCTCGCGCCGCACATCGTTCTGGCGTCTTGAAGTTCGGATGGATCCATCTGGCCGCACAGCTGGGAATGTCGTCCCCCACCGCCCACGTAGGGGTGGGATCGCCCTTTGCGAGGTCAGCCCATGTGGACGGGTGCAGCGCCCTCCGCGTGCTCCTGCTTGCCGGAGTTCATGGCCAGGGCTGTGACCGCTGCGCCCACCAGGAACAGGGCGCCCGCGCCGACGAAGGCCGTGGTGTAGCCGTGCGTCAGTGCCTCACTCGCCTTCGACACCAGCCCGAAGTCCTTGGTGGCGAGGCCTCGGTAGAGACGGGAAGCCGCCTCAGGCAGCTTGTCGTCGGCTGCCGAAGTGGAGATCGTCGACAGAACCGCGAGACCGAGCGCGCCGCCGATCTGCTGGGCGGTGTTCAGGAGCGCCGAGGCGACGCCCGTGTCCAGGTGGTCCACGCCGCTGACCGAAGTCACCGTCAGCGGGACGAAGGCAGCCCCCAGTCCTGTGGCGGTGACGAACATCGCGGGCACCAGATGAGCTGCGTACGAGGAGTCGGTCTCCAGGGTGGCGAACCAGAACATGCCTGCCGCCCCAACGGTCAAACCCAGTGCGGCGATCAGTCGCGGTGCGAAGTGGGTAACCAGCTTGGAGCTGAGGCCTGCGGCTGCGGACATGCCGATGCTGAAAGGCAGATAGGCGAAGCCGGTTTGGATCGCGCTGTAGCCCAGGACCAGCTGCATGTACAGCGTCAGGAAGTAGAACGTGGCGAACATGCCCGAGCCGATCAGCAACATCGCGGTGTAACTGCCGCTGCGATTACGGTCCTTGAACATACGCAACGGCATCATCGGGCTCGGTACGCGGGACTGGAGGAGCAGGAATACGGACAGCAGCACGGCGGACGTCACGAAGGAGATCAGTGTCAGGCCGTTCGTCCAACCGTGCTCGCCGCCCCGGGTGATGGCGTAGACGAGGGCAATCAGGCCACCCGTGCCCGTGATCGCGCCGGGTACATCCAGGCGGCCGGGGTGGCGTTCGGCCTCGACCAGGGTCTTCGTTCCGGCGAGGACGGCCAGGCCGACAGGGATGTTTACGAAGAACACCCAGCGCCAGCTGAGAGCGTCGGTCAACGTACCGCCCAGCAGCATGCCGACCGTGGCGCCGATGCCGCCCATGGCGGCGTACACACCCATGGCCGTGTTGCGTGACCTGCCCGCCGGGAAAGTGGTGGTGATCAGAGCCAGCGCGCTGGGAGCGGCAAGCGCGGCGCCGACACCCTGCAAGACTCGGGCGCCGAGCAACAGCCCTTCGTTCGGGGCGAGTCCGCCCGACAGGGAGGCGAGGGTGAATATGAGGATGCCGACCTGGAACATCCGCAAGCGTCCGAACAGGTCGCCGGCTTTGCCTCCGAGCAGGAGCAGGCCGCCGAAGGCGAGGGCGTAGGAGTTGACGATCCAGGCCAGGTTCGCGTCGGAGACGCCGAGGTCGGTCTGTATGGAGGGCAGGGCGATGTTGGTGATGGTGTTGTCAAGAACCATCATCAGCTGAGCCGCGGCGATCACGCAGAGCGCGATGCCCAGGTGTCGGTTGCCCGGGGAGGCCTCAGCCGCATCGGCACCCGTCTGAGTGGGAGTGGTGATCGTGCTGTCGGCAGACAACGGAGAACTCCTTAGGAGGGCCGGAAGACGCGGTAATTCCATTAGAGCGAGAAAGGGAAGTGGAACATCAGGTTGAGTTCCGGGACGATCGAGACCGCAGGCAAACCCTGTTACCCATTGCTGATAGAGCTGGATGCGGCGCACAAGCCTGTCTCGAGGTCGAATGAAACATAACACCTCGGCTCTCGGCGACGGGCACCCCCAATTATGTGATTGTTTTCGCGCTTGACGTCGGTGACAGATTTGTGATCGAGCGGAAGGATATCGAAATTCCTTCGAGCGTTGATTGGTGACGCTGTCAAATCCAGGATCGTTTTTTGGGCGTTCTTGTATACGGAAATCGGCGACCGGAGTGCTGAGGCCGCCCCGGTCGAGGGAGAGCTGGACCGTGCGTGCGGCGCAACACGAGTGAAGCCGAAATCCGCTGCTCCACAGGGGCGAGCCCCCGGCTCGCCGGCTTCACCGACCTCGACCACCTCAGCGTCGGCATGCGGATGTCGTCCGTCAAAGTCCGCGTCGTCCCTCACCGCATGCGGTCCGGCGCGATGACGGACGAAGACTGGATCAAGCCGGCCCAACCGGTGCCGGATGCAGCGGCCGTCCTGGTCACATCCAGGACGGCGCCCCGTGCGACCTCCGCGGCTGACGTCTCGTCCTCAGCGTGACCTGGCTCTCATCGGTGCCGAGACCCGGTGTTCACTGAGGGCTCCGACACCGATGAGGCCTGTCTCGTGCCTGTCGCGTGCTGAGCGTGGCTGCGCGAGGGCTGCTTACGCGGGCAACGGTAGGTGGCCTATCACCTTCTCGCCCACCGCTGCGGACCTCCGGAGAGCCTTGTACCCGTAGTCCCGCATGGCCTCTTCGTAGGCGCCGATGCCGGCTATGACGTCCTTGTCGCCCCGCACGGCGGCAAGCAGTTGCCCTCCGAGAACGTGTGCGTCGCGCAGTGCGGTGTTGGCGCCGATGCCCAGGGCCGGGCTCATGGCATGGATGGCGTCGCCCACCACGGTGACGTTCGAGGGTTCCCAGGCACTGACGGGCAGACAGCTGCGCAAGGTCAGCGGCTGCACCGTGGCGGTGTCCCACAGACGGACCGTCTCCACCAGGGCCGGGTGCCAGGAGGCCACGCGTTCCAGCGCATACGCCTTCAGCTGCTCAGGGGTCGCGGTGAACAGTTCGGCGTCGGGCATCATGAGGCTCTCCACCGAGTTGAAGATGCTGAGCGCGTAGTTCTTGGTGGCCTCGTCCTGGAAGTCCGGGTGTTGTTCCTTGATCAGCGGAGAACCGGGGTTGCTGCGCTCCAGTGGGCCGAGCGTGAGTCCGGTCCAGTCGGAGGAGTAGGCCAGCGAAAAGGTGTTGAACAGCTGGGCCGGCAGCTTGGCCTTGGTCTCCTCGGTGATCGGGACCTTCGCGGCGATGTGCCGGGCGGCCAGGTCGACGACCTCCACCTGCGGCAGCCGCTGGGCCCGCACGCCGGAGTGGATGCCGTCCGCGGCGATTATCACGTCGGCCTCGACGCTCTTTCCGTTGGCCAGGAGCACAGTCACGGTGCCGTCCGGGTTGGAGCGGTATCCCGTGACCCTCATACCGAAGTGCACGGCCTTCTCCAGACCGATGTAGAGGATCCGGCGCAGTGTCGAGCGGCACACCACCAGGTGCTCGGGGATGTCGGTGGGCACCCCGGTGCCCTCGGTGGCGGATTTGTCGCGGCCCGGGCGGAGGTTGAGCTGTTCGTCGAACAGCAGCATGTCGTCGTCGGGCATGCCGGAGGTCGCGAGGAACAGCTCCCACAGCCGCGGTTCCAGGGCTGCGTGCAGGGCGGACGTGCCGGTGGAGTTGATGTGGATCCGGTAGCCCGCCTCACGGGCGGCGATGCCGGTGTCACGCTCGTAGACGGCCACGTCCAGGCCGTGCCGGTTCAGGTAGTGGGCCAGGGTCATCCCGGCAAGACCGCCGCCGGCGATGGCGATACGCGTCCCAGACAAAAGTACTCCCAGTGCAATTGGTTTCGTACGAGGGAGCACACTGGGCCTCTCCGAAAGAGAGAGCAGTTGACGCAGCCAGACGTAACAGTGAATGGCTGCGCCCCGGACTACCGACCGGGATGCAATTTTGTGTGCGATGGAGTTGTTCAGCGGAATTTCACCGGTGGGTGCCGGACCGAGTTTTTGCCCGCGGCACTTCTTCGTCGCGTCAGAGCGTGCGGGCGAAGAGGTCCAGCAGCGCCGCCCAGTGGCGTTCCGCGGCCTCGGGATCGTAGGCGGCGGTGTCCGCCTGGGTGAAGCCGTGGTGTGCGCCCGGGTACACCACGCAGTGATGGCGTACGCCCGCCGCGTCGAGGGCCTCGCTGAGACGCTCGATCTGCTCGGGGGGCAGTGCGCGGTCCTGGTCGGCGTGGCCGAAGTACAGCTCGGCCTTGATGCGGTCGGCGAGCAGGTGCGGGCTGTCGGGCGCGGCGGAGGCGAGGTTGGCGCCGTGGAAACCGGCCGCGGCGGCCACTCGGTCCGGATAGGTTCCTGCCGTGCGCAGCGCCAGGCCGGCACCCATGCAGTAGCCGGTGACACCAATCGGTCCACGCACGGCCATCGGGCATTCGGCCAGCCAGCGCAGGTAGGAGTCGGCGTCCCGCATCGTCGACTCCGGCGTCAGGGACTGGATGAGCGGCCCGAGTCGCTGGAAGAGCTCCTGGCGCTCGGCCGGGTCCACGAAGTCCGGCAGGTCGATCACCGGCGCTCGTCCGTGGCGGTAGAAGATGTTGGGTACCAGGACCACATATCCGGCCGAGGCCAGACGGGCGGCCATCTTCATCAGATGCGGGCGAAGCCCGAAGGCGTCCATGTAGAGCAGAACGCCGGGAAACGGGCCCACCCCATCAGGGTGTACCAGGTAGGCATCAGCTGTGCCGTCCTGCGTCGCGATGTTCACGGTCATCCCCTGCGTAGTACTCATACGCATCTCTCTCCCTTTCTTTTGATCGGAAATTGACGGATATTCGCAATGGGTACAGCTCGGCATTACGGCTCGGGGTGTCAGGTGGTCCCGGCGCTCGATTTTAGCCCGGCCTGGGACCTCTGCAGCGCCCATGAGGAAAGTGACGCTTCCCCTACTCTCTGGCCTTGACGCAGTACGGGAAACCTGGTCAGGGAATACTTGAATTGACAGAATGCCTGCAATCTGCTCACGGAAATGAAGTCTGAATTGAGTCGGCGCGGATTCGCGCCTGTCCGCACGGGGAGAGAAAGGGGAGTCGATACGCCTTCCAGGCTGTCCGTCCCCTCGCTGAGGCGGGTCGCGGTGTATGGATGTCGGCGCCCAGTTCGCGTTGCCGGAGTGCGCGCTGTCGCCGACGGCCGAGCAGGCGATGGGGCAGGTAATGGCGGTCGCCGGACGCCTTCAACCCATCCGGTCCCGGGCTTGCCGGCGTTCCGCAGTCTTGCGGTCTCGGTGAACATCCGTGGTACGTGTCCCGACGAGTACACCCACAGGATGCGCAGAGGGCGGTCGCCGATGTTCCGGAACAGGCGGGGAGCGGGGAGGGGCGTATGCGGTGTCGGACCGCTTCAGCTTGGTCACCTCACCGTTCACCACGACAGCCGCCTCGCCCTCAGGGATCGTGACGTGCTCGTCGCAGTTGTGCGAGTGCGGCGGCGCTCCTGAGTCCGGCGGGGTAGATGCTCATCCTGTTGGTGATGAGGTTCTCTCAACCCGCTGAGGACATGGTGATGAGCGGCGTCGTCACGACGAGGCCGCCGTGGTCCAGCGGGGTGCGGACGCGGCCTTGATGAAGGCGGTGATCCCCGGTTTCTCTCCGGTCCACGGTCCTGCGCCCTTCGACAGTAGGTTGCGTCCCGGTGAAGGGATGTCCTCCGCCGTGCAGCTTTACCTTGCAGTCCTGGAGGGGTGAGCAACCCCCTACCGGGCTGTACTGTCACCTGGCACTGCACGGCGTCGTGTTCCGTGCCCGTAAGCGCCTGCAACGTGCCGGGAAGAAAAGGCAGGTACCGGCCCAAGGACTGGCGACAAGCACGCCGGTTCGGCCGACACACCATCGACTCCAACGCCTTCCGCTTCCTGCGCGCCCCCTGCGGCGGTCGGGTCGAGCACGTCGCCGACTTTGACCGCGTCAACGAGCCCTACGGAACCTGCGTAAACGAGACGTCCCCGCCTCACTTCATCTGGGTGCTGTGTACCAACCGCTATCAGGAGAGCCCCGCCTCCTGAATCCTCAAAGCCTGAGAGGGCATCCAGCCATGACCAACGACCACGGCTACCCCGCCGTCCGCATGTATAGCGGGCAAGTGGTGCCAATGTGCCACCGGACCTACGGCCCCGGTCGTGAACCCGGTCGTTGGAGAGGCACCGATCGCCACCACCGCCGACCTCGGGCGAGCCCTCGATGGCGAGCGGCACCCCGCTGCCCGAGGGCACCGCCGCGACGGAAGGCGGCAGGCCCACCACTGACCCGGAGAAGGCAGTCATGTCCTTCCTCCGGGCGGCGCCAAGGGTTCCGGCATGTCGCTGGTCGTCGAGCTCTTCACCGGCGCGCTGGTCGGCGCGCCGACCTTCCCCGCGTTCCACTCGGAAAAGCACAGAAGCCGCAAATAGTTCCAGAACTCCGTGCTTTTTGCCTTCGAGTCGGCGCCCTCGACGACCCGAGCGCCTCAGCTGCGGCCGTCGAGGGCACTCTGAAACACCCTCCAGGGGCTCCCGGTCGCCGACGGCGCGAACGGCGTGTACTACCCCGGCGAGCGCAGCGCCAGCGTGGCCGGACCCGAACCGCGGGCCGCGCAGGGAGTACCGGTGGCGTCGAAGGCCCGGCGCGAACTGACGGAAAACGCGGCCAAGTTGGGCGTCACCCCACCGGAGCGGGGCCGGCCGACAAAGCCGCACGTTTCCGACGGTCTGGCAGCCCGGCAGCCCTTGGGTCATAGCCCATACCCCATAGCCCGTAACCCCATAGCCCATGAGCGGGAGGATGACCCGTGGACATCACCGAAGCCCAGCGCGCCACCTACGAAGCAGTCCTGCGACTGAAAGACGCACCCTTCGTTGCGGAGCGGCCGGCGTACTTCAGCCCGGCCGCCGCAGCCCAGGCCGAGAGCAACAACCTTCAGGCCTATGGCCACTTCGCCCAGACCCTGCTGCCTCTTGAGTACACCGGCTGGATCGACGAGTGCGGTGCGCACGTCGCTTCCTGCTACATCGGCGACTGGTCGCCGCTGCACAAGCTCGTCGTCCGGGGGAGCCAGGCGCAGGACTTCCTTGCCTGGCACGGCATGAGGGACCTGTCCCGCTTCGAGCACGGACAGATCAAGCATCACGTCCAGCTCGACGAGAATGGCTGGGTGGCGTCCGAAGGGGTCCTGTGCCGCGTGGGCGAGGAGGAGTTCTTCTACTCGGCCGGAAGCGGGGACTGGCTGCTGTGGCAGGCGAGTCAGGGCAGTTGGGACGTGGAGATCCAGGACGTCAGCCCCGAGCAGTTCATCTTCGGGATCCAGGGTCCGGCCGCCCTGAACACGATGGAGAAGCTGACCGGGGAGAGCCTGCGGGACATCGCGTTCAGCCGGAGCCGGATGTCCAGCGTCAACGGAACCCCCGTACGCATCCTCCGTACGGGCATCTCGGGCGAACTCGGCTATGAACTGCACGGCCCGGCCGGGCATGCCAACGAGATCTGGTCGGCCGCGGTCGAGAGCGGCGGCCAGTTCGGGATCCGCCAACTCGGCTTCCGGTCCCAGCCCGTCCAGCACATCGAGGCGGGCATCGCCACCAACGGCCTCGACTACATTTCCTCGTCCGTCGTCACCCCCGCCGTGCCCAGGCAGTTCAGGATGGCGTTCCCCGGAGGCAGCTTCGTACCGGAGAACGGCGTCACCGACTACTTCCGCAAGCCCGCCGAACTGGGCTGGGGCTTCCGCAAGGGTGTCCCCGACCGCGACTTCCTGGGCCGCGACGCGCTGGTCGCCGATGCCGCCAAGGCAGAGCCGTACAGGACGCTCGTCGGTCTGCGCTGGAACGCCTCCGACGTCACCGCCATCCTCGCCGCGACGCTGGGCGAAGGCGACCTGCCCGACGCCATGGAACTGCCCCGGGGGCGCGGCCCGGTCTACGACCAGGTTCTCGTCGGCGGACAGTGTGTCGGCGTCTCTACGGGCAGGACGATCAGCGTGAACCTGCGATCGACCATTTCCCTCTGCGTGATCGACCCGGCCCACGCGGCGCCCGGGACGGAGGTGGTGGTGGTGTGGGGGAAGCCGGGAACCTCGCAGCGCGAGATCCGGGCGACGGTGGCCGCACTGCCCTTCAAGCCCGACAGGCGGCGAACGGACGTCTCCGTGCTGTAGCCGAGGGTCCGTGGACGCGCGTCGCCGTGGCCCCGCACACGGCGCGCTGCGTGTACAACCGCAGGATGCGGGACGCGCGGTACGGTTCGCCGCCGGCGTGATCGGCTTCCTCTCGGTGGCTACGAGCACAGCGGCGGCTACGGGCACAACTGCCTCGGCGGCTCTGTGCGAGCCTGCCGAGGCTCTGGTGAACACTGGCCGAGGCCGATGCTCAACAGTCATCAGGCATGGCTGTACTGCCTGAGTCCGCGCCGTCTCCGACACCTCCGCAGGAGGCGGATGGGGCCTGGCTCCCAGCGGTTGGAGCCCGAGGATCCCGGTCCCCAGGAAGCAGGTGCCGACGAAAGCACCGATCGGGTTGAAGCGCCCGGATCGGAGGACACCGGGAAAGACCGAGGCGAACGTCGGGAGGAGCAGGGTGTCGGACGTCAGCTTTTGCCCGGTGAGTGTGACGTCCTCTCTGCGATCAGCTCCCGCCACGGGAGCCATTGACCACCCTCGCCCTTCACCAGCAGCTCGGTGCAGTCGGCACCCCGATGCGGCTTGTTGCTGACTCGAGCGGGGCGAGACTCCGTTCCACGCCCTCTCGGAGCGGGATCCGCAGGCCTCTGCCGGGCAGCTGACCAGAGCTTCAGCGCCGGGTCAGTCGCAATGCGGTGTCGACTCAGGTCGGCCGCCTGTGTCCCCCCGAAGCAGTGCTAGAACGATTTGGCAAACTCTTGCCCTCGCCAACAAAATCGATTTAGTATCCCGTCCCCGCAACAAGGTGCGGGACCAAGGAGGTTGCCGCCGATGTCGACCACGGAGAGTGCCGCCGCCCGGCCGTTGAGGACATTCCCATGGCCGGAGGGCCTGCCTCGGGCGGACCGATGTCTGGTGATGGGCATTCTCAACGTGACGCCCGACTCCTTCTCCGACGGCGGCCTGTACGCGCGGACGCGGCAGGCGGTCGACCGTGGGCTGGACCTGGCCGCCCAAGGCGCGGATATCGTCGACGTGGGCGGTGAGTCCACCCGGCCGGGAGCGCGGCCCGTGGCCCTGGCCGAGGAACTGGCCCGGACCGTCCCGGTGGTGCGCGAACTCGCCCGCGCTGGGGTGTGCGTGAGCGTCGACACCATGCACGCGCCTGTGGCCCGGGCCGCTGTCGAGGTGGGAGCGTGTCTGATCAACGACGTCAGCGGTGGCCTGGCCGACCCGGGCATGGGACCGGTGGTCGCCGCGGCGGGTGTCCCGTACGTCGCCACGCACTGGCGTGCGCCCAGCCGGGAGATGGACCGCCATGCCGACTACGGTGACGTCGTCGCCGATGTCACCGTCGAACTCGACGCGCGGGTACGGCAGTTGACCCTCCAGGGGGTCGACCCGGCCCGCATCGTCCTCGACCCTGGACTCGGCTTCTCCAAGCGGACCGAGCATGACTGGACCCTGCTGGCCGGCCTGGGGACTCTGCGGCAACTGGGTTTCCCGCTGCTCGTCGGTGCGTCGAGGAAGCGGTTCATCGGTGCGGCCCTCGCGAACGGGGGCGCCGGTGATGTGCCGCCCGGAGGGCGCGACTCGGCGACGGCCGCCGTCTCCGCGCTCGCTGCCGCAGGGGGCGCGTTCTGCGTTCGCGTGCACGACGTCCGCGCGAGCCTGGACGCGGTTCGCATGGCCGCCGCGTACGCGGCGTCTCGACTGTGACGGGCCGCCCGTGGAGCCCATGAGCGCCTGTGGCGTGCATGTGGCGCACGCAATGCATTCGTAACGCCGTAGTCACCGGAACGAGGGTGCTGCGCTAACGTGCTTAATCGATCTAGTTTGCTTCGGGCATTCCGAAAAGGAGCCGCAAATGACCATCCCCTCCCTCCAGGACGGCATCGACAAGGCCGGATCGGCGATCAATCTGCTGTGGAAGCCGGACGCCGAGCCGTGGACCCCCGAGGTGGTCGCGCGCGAGTACGTCGGCTGGCGTCAGGAGCAGACCGCCTGGCACGAGGGCGTGGCTCTGCTCAACCTCTCGCACCACATGTACGACATGTGGATCGAGGGCCCGGACGCCACGCAGGTGCTGGCCGACCACGGCGCCAACAACTTCGAGAAGTTCGCCATCGGCCAGGCCAAGCAGTATGTGCCGGTCACCCGCAACGGCCACATCGTCACCGACGGGATCCTCGCCCGTGAGGGCGAGAACAAGTACCTGCTCAGCGGCATCCCGGCCGCGCAGCACTGGGTGCAGTACCACGCGGAGAAGGGCGGCTACGACGTCGGCTTCGTCACCGACCCGTCCTCCGCCTTCCGCCCGGGCGGTGGCGACCCGAAGCTGTTCCGCTACCAGATCCAGGGCCCGCTGGCCGCGGAACTGGTCGAGCGCGCCTTCGGCGGGCCGCTGCCGGAGACGAAGTTCTTCCACTCGACCGCAGTCACCCTGGACGGACGCCCCATTCGCGCCCTGCGCCACGGTATGGCCGGCCAGGCCGGCTTCGAGTTCATCGGCCCCTGGGAGCACGCCGCGTACGTCCACGAGAAGTTCCTGAAGACCGGCGAGCCGCTCGGCCTGATCCAGGTCGGCGCCCTGGCGTACGCCACGCCCAGCGTGGAGAGCGGCTGGATCCCCTCGCCGGTGCCCGGCATCTACACCGACCCGGACCTGCTGGAGTACCGCAAGCAGCTGCCCCTGTTCGGCATCGAGGGCAAGCGTCCGCTGAACGGCAGCTACTTCCGCGAGAACATCGAGGACTACTACGTCTCCCCGTACGAGCTGGGCTACGGGAAGATGATCTCCTTCAATCACGATTTCCTCGGGCGCGACGCCCTGCTCAAGGCCAAGGACGAGCCGCTGCGCACCAAGGTCACCCTCGTCCTCGACGCGGACGACGTCCGCACCGTGATCGGACAGGGCGAGGACCCCGGCTTCGTCCTCTCCTACGCCCGTCAGCGTGTGGAGAGCGCCGCAGGTCTGGTCGGCACGACGATGCAGAGCGCGTCGATCGACCCGGTGGGCACCGTCCTGGCGCAGACCCTGATCGACGCCGATCACGCGGCGCCGGGCACCGAGGTGACGGTGGTCTGGGGCGAGCACCCCGGTGCCGGCACCGACCCCGAGGCCGACCTCGGCTTCCCCCGCATCCGTGCCACCGTGCAGCCCTCCCCGTTCAACCAGCACGCGCGCACCCTCTACCGCCGCGACCGCTGACGACAGCCGACCGCACGCGCATCGCGCCGGCCCTCCGCGCCCTCGTGACGGCGCGGGGGCGGCGCAGGGCCCTCACCTCTGCCTCAGCGGTGCCCCGGGTGCCCAGGAGACGCCCCCGGACGAGAAAGCGAGACGAAAGACGATGACTCCCGCCAGTACGGCACGAACAGCGGTCAGCACATCACTACTTGAGGACTTCTCCCTGGAGATGACGGGGAAGGACGTCCCCAAACTGGAGGAAGCCGGCGACTCCATTCCCCAAGGCACCCGGATCAATGTCACCTTCCTCGGCAACGAGGACCTGCAGATGCGCCTGGACGCGGCCCGGGTCGTCAAGCGGCTCGGGTTCGTGCCCGTACCGCACATATCCGCCCGTCGCCTCGGGTCGAGCGACGACTTCGAGCGCTTCCTGGCCGCGCTGCACGCCGACGGAACGTCCGACAACGTGTTCGTCGTCGGCGGGGACCCGGCACACCCCGAGGGCCCCTACGCCGACTCCCTGTCCCTGATCGACACCGGGCTGCTGCAGGAGTACGGAGTCCGGCACGTCAGCATCAGCGGATACCCCGAAGGGCACCCCGAGATCGACGGCACCACGCTGTGGTCCGCGCTGTGCGACAAGTACGCGGCACTCACCGCGCAGTCCCTGGAGAGCGGCATCATCACGCAGTTCGGGTTCGACGTCGACCCGGTGCTGGCCTGGGTGGAAGAGGTTCGGAGCCGCGGCATCGGGGCCCCGATCAGGATCGGGGTGCCCGGTCCCGCCGGGGTGCGCCGGCTCATGTCCTACGCGGCCCGTTTCGGGGTCGGGACCAGCGCCTCAGTCGTCAAGAAATACGGCTTCTCCCTGACCAACCTCATGGGTACCGCGGGGCCGGACCGTTTTCTGCGCGACCTCGCCGCGGCCCACGATCCTGGCCGCCACGGCGAACTGAAGATCCACTTCTACACGTTCGGCGGACTCAAGGCCACCTCTGAGTGGGCCGCCCGCTTCCGGAAGGAAGGCCTGGCATGACCCTCACGCAAGACGCCCCGGCCCGCACCGCTCCGAGCAAGCCGCACACCCAGCAGGCCTCGCTCATCGTGCAGGGCGCCGACGCGACAGGCATCGTCGCCGCCGTGACATCGGTCCTCGGCGCCCACGGCGCCAACATCGTCTCCCTCGACCAGTACTCCGACAACCCGCAGGGCGGCGCCTTCTTCCAGCGCACGGTCTTCGGCCTCGACAACCTCCGGGTCGCGCTGCCCGCTCTGCGGACGGACCTCGACCAGCACCTCGTGAACGCGTTCGGGCTGAGCTACACACTGCGTGATCTGTCCGTGCCCAAGCGGGTGGCGATCTTCGCGTCGAAGTCCGACCACTGCCTGCTCGACCTGCTCTGGCGCCACCGGCAGGGCCAACTCCCTGTCACCGTCGCCATGGTGGTCTCCAACCACCCCGACGTGGCCGAGGAAGTCCGCAGTTTCGGCATCCCCTTCTTCCACGTGCCCTGCCAGGGCGCGGACAAGTCGGTCGCCGAGGCGGAGCATCTGCGGTTGCTGCAGGGCAACGTCGACTTCGTCGTCCTCGCCCGCTACATGCAGATCCTCTCCGGCGACTTCATCGAACAGGTCGGCGTGCCGATCATCAACATCCACCACTCCTTCCTGCCCGCCTTCATCGGTGCCGGTCCCTACGCCAAGGCCAAGCAACGCGGCGTGAAGCTGGTGGGTGCCACCGCCCACTACGTCACGCAGGACCTCGACGAGGGGCCGATCATCGAGCAGGACGTCGTCCGCGTCACCCACGCCCACACCGCGACCGACCTCACCCGTCGTGGGGCCGACGTGGAACGCGCCGTCCTCTCCCGCGCCGTGCTGTGGCACGCCGAGGACCGCGTCATCCGCGACGGCAACCACACCATCGTCTTTGCCTGACGGCGGGACTCGGGACATCCCGCGGACAGGGATACCGCCCGGTGCAGGGAGTAGGCGGTCTTGTCGTGCGCCGCATCCCGTTCGGCCGAGCCGGCCGTTGCGACGGCCGGCCGGTCACGGCGCCGTACAGCCGCAGTCATGGTGACAGCACACCAGCCCCCTTTTCACCCGGGCGAATCGTTCCTCATCACAAGAAAGCGGTTCGCCACCATGACCACCACGATCAACGGCATCAGCATCGCTCAGCGGATCCGCTCACAAGTCGCCGAGGAGGTCGCCACAGCTGCGGGTTCGGGGAGGATTCCCGGGCTGGCGACCATCCTCGTCGGCGACGATCCGGCCAGCGCCGTGTACGTTGCCGCGAAACGGCGCGCCATCGAGGAAGCCGGCATGCGCGACTTCCACCGCCACCTGCCCCAGCACGCCACCCATGACGACGTGGCCGCGGTGATCGACGAACTGGCCGCCGACCCGCAGGTGTCCGGCATCCTGCTCCAGCTCCCCCTGCCCCGGCAGCTAGACGCGGCCGCGCTGATCGACCGTATCCCCGTCACCAAGGACGTCGACGGCCTCACCACCGCCAGCGCGGGCCTGCTGGCCCGCGGGGAACGTGGCCTGCGCCCCTGCACACCCAGCGGTGTCATCGAACTCCTCGACGCCGAGGACGTTCCCCTCAAAGGCGCCCGCGTCGCTGTGGTCGGCTGGGGCGAACTCGTCGGCAAGCCCTTGACCCACCTGCTGCTGCGGCGCGGAGCGACCGTGACGGTCGCCCACGAATTCACCACGGACCTCGCGGCCGTCACCCGGCCCGCCGACATCGTCGTGGTCGCCACCGGCGTCCGCGGCCTCATCGGTCCCGAACACGTCAGGCCTGGCGCTGTCGTCATCGACGTGGGCATCCACCGCACTCCCTCCGGTCTGAGTGGCGACGTCCGCTCCGCCGAACTCGACGGCATCGCCGGTCGCATCACTCCGGTCCCCGGCGGTGTGGGTCCCATGACCATCGCCATGCTCATGGTCAACACGCTGCGCGCGGCGCAATGGGGTGCCGAACACGAGGCCGTCGTGGCCTGAGCGCTCCGCGCGGTGAAACCCCACCGCTCGCTGCACGGCAGGCCACATCTCAGGAGGTGAGGAATGGAGCGGTTCCCTCCCATGGCGCTTCTCGGCGGGCATCTCGCAACCGGTCTCGTCGACGTCACCAGCGATCCCTCGGCGCTGGATTCCGAGGGCTTCTGGGCTGTCGCGGCCACTTTCGAGGGTCGCCTGACGTGCGCCCGGTTTCGCGACGTGCGACCGGTCGAGGGCCGCGGTCTGCCGGCGTCACGGTGGCGCGGGCCGGATGCCCGGACATGGTCCACTTCGCTCGACCGCATCGCATACACGAACGGGGTGACACGTATCCGCGAGCACATCGCTGCGGGTGAGGTCTACCAGGCGAACCTCTGCCGGGTCCTGTCCGCGCCGGTCACGGCGGACGCCGATGTCACAGCGCTGGCCGGACTGCTGGTGCGCCACAACCCGGCACCCCACGCCGGCGTCATGCGCATCCCGCGGTACGGCATCGAGGTGGCCACCGCCTCCCCGGAACTCTTTGTGCGGCGGGCCGGCAGAGACATCACCTCGGGCCCGATCAAGGGAACCGGCCAGACCGAGGCGGACCTGCTGGAAAAGGACTACGCGGAGAACGTGATGATCGTCGACCTGGTCCGCAACGACCTCGGCCGCGTGTGTGTTCCCGGTTCCGTGACCGTCCCCGATCTGTGCGCAGTGGAAAGGCATCCAGGGCTCGTGCACCTCGTGTCCACGGTGAGCGGGCGACTGCGCGACGGTGCGGGCTGGCCCGAACTACTGGCAGCGACGTTCCCGCCCGGATCGGTCACGGGGGCTCCCAAAGCGAGCGCCCTGCGGATCATCGCCACACTCGAGAAGTCGGCGCGCGGCCCCTACTGCGGCGGAATCGGCTGGGTCGACGCCGACCGCGGTCGCGGAGAGCTGGCCGTCGGCATCCGCACCTTCTGGATCGACCGGTCCGAAGGACTCCTGAAATTCGGCACGGGAGCCGGAATCACCTGGGGCTCGGAGCCCGAGCGAGAGTGGCAGGAAACCGCGCTGAAGGCGCGCAGGCTGCTTTCCATCGCATCAGCGGAACGTCCGGGCACGTTTTCACGGCACGACCTTCGGACGGAGTGGCCTTCTTTCGGACAATCCACCGGCGCCGACTCCCTGAGCAGGGGTTGGCGCTGACGGCAGATGCGGGATCCTGAGGCAGGCTGCGTTCAGACGCGCACTCGGACTGGGTGCCTCCGGCCCGAGTGCACCTGGGGCTGCCCTGCCCGGATCGACGACGTACCTCTTCGCCATGATCGCGGGTGCCGCTCTCGGCACGTGTCTGGGGCCCACGACGACCTGGACGGCGCGCTGCTCCTCTTGGCGGTGGTGGAGTGCTCGCCCTTGTGGCATCAGCGGGGGAGTGGGTGCGGCCTGCTCGGCCCTTCCCGGTCAGATCGAGGTGAACGAGGTGAACCTGCCGACGGCCAACCTCGGACGACCTGCCCAAAGGGGCTGTCGGCACGAGCCGGGGTCGGCATCTCTTCCGCAACCCCGGTAACCGGCGCCGCCCACGCAGGTGCACGGCGGGCAGGTGCGGGCCGACGGACGACGTGGGCACACGGGGCCTTTCGAAGGGAACGGATCCTCAGCCCTTGACGGCGGAGCTGGCGACGCCCTGGACGAACCACCTCTGGAAGAAGGCGAAGACGATCAGGACGGGCAGGACGAGCAGGACGCCGAAGGCGAGCGTCTGGCCGTAGTCGGGGGGCAGTTGGGCCTGGAAGACACTCATCTCCAGGGGAAGGGGGCGTACCGAGGGGTCGGAGACCATCAGGACCGGCCAGAGGAACGAGCCCCACTGGGTGAGGAAGGTCAGGATCGCGACGGAGGCGAAGGCCGGCTTCGACATGGGGACGACGATCGCGAAGAAGGTGCGCCAGGGGCCCGCGCCGTCGATGCGGGCGGCTTCCTCGATGCTCGGCGGGATCGAGCGGAAGAAGGTGTGGAACTGGTAGACCGAGAAGGCGTTGGCGATGAACGGGAGCGCCAGGATGTAGAGCGTGTTGCGCTGGTCGTTGAACATGTAGAAAAGCGGTACGGCCACTGACTCGAACGGGACCAGCATCAGTAGCAGGACGAGGGTGAAGACGGCGTTCCGGCCGCGCCACTTCAGCCGTGAAAGTCCGTACGCCGCCATCGAGTTGACGAACAGGCCGCCCGTCACCACCACGAAGGCCAGCGTCACCGAGACGCCCATGAAGCGCCAGAAGTAGCCGGTGCTGTCGGAGTTGAGACTGTCGAGGACGGCCGTGTAGTTGTCGAGGGACAGGTGGGTGGGCAGGAAGCCGGCCAGGCCGTTGAGTACTTGGTCGGACGGCTTGAGGCTGCCGACCAGCAGGTAGAGGACAGGCAGCACGAAGATGAACGCCAGGACGGACAGGACGGCGTAGTCGAGGAACCGGCGCAGGGGTGTACGGGTGAGGCCCGTGTTGGTGCTCATGGTCAGTCCTCGTTGTCGGGCCGGACGACGCGGCGCTGGACGATGGTCAGGGCGACGACGATCAGGAAGAAGACGACGGTGATCGCGGACGCTTGGCCGATGTTGTTCTGGTCGAAGGCGGTGGTGACGGCCTGGTACATCACGGTGCGGGTGGCGTCCTCGTTGAGGCCGCCGCCGCGGATGAGGACGTAGACCTGGTCGAAGACCCGGAAGGACAGCACCGAGGTGAGCATGGCGACGAAGACGAGCGTGCCGCGGATGCCGGGCAGGGTGACGTGGCGGAACTGCTGCCAGCGGGAGGCCCGGTCGAGTTCGGCGGCTTCGTAGAGCTCGCCCGGGATCTGCTGGAGGCCGGCGAGCAGGATGACCATCTGGAAGCCGACGCCCTGCCAGATGGACAGCACGATGATCGAGGCCATCGCGGTGGCGGAGTCGCCGAGCCAGTCGAAGGCACCCCAGTTGCCGAAACTCAGCGCGTGCAGCGCCGAGTTGAGCATGCCCTGGTCGCTGCGGGCGAGGATGAGCCGCCAGATCACGGCGACCAGCGCCATCGGGAAGACCACCGGCATGAAGAAGAAGGACCGGAACAGTCCGATCGCCTTCAGCTTGCGGTTGAGCAGGATGGCAAGGCCGAGCGCCAGGGCTGTCTGTACCGGTACGACGACCACGGCGAAGGTCAGGTTGTTCAGCAGGGCCCGCAGGAAGGGGCCCGACAGGTCCGGGTCGGTCAACAGCCGCCGGTACTGCTCCAGGCCGAAGAAGGACGGTGCGAGCGGGGAGCCGAGGCGGACGTTGTAGAAGGAGAGGACGACGGCGTAGCCGAACGGGATGCCGACGAAGGCGATGAGTCCTGCGACGGCGGGCGTGGACATCAGCAGTCCGTGCAACCAGTCGCGGTTCTTGCGCACAGGGCGCACGGAGCGCGCCGGACGCGCTTCTCGCGCGGGCTTGGCGGCGGTCACGGGTGGGGCCTTCTCCCGGGCGTGGGGCGCGGGGTGCGCCGGATCGACGGATGTCACGGGATGGTCCTGTTCCCGGCCGGGGGCGGGCGTGGCACAAGCGGGCCCACCCCCGGCCGATGCTCCTACGGGATCTTGTAACCGGCGTTGTCGGAGAAGTCCTGGTCGATGGCGCGGGCGGCCTTGGCCAGGGCGGTCTTCGGGTCGGCGCCGCCGTAGACCGAGTTGAGGGCCTCGCTGAACTTCGCGGTGACGGTGGGGTATCCGGCGGTCACCGGGCGGGTGACGGCGACGCAGGACTTGCTGATGTCGCTGTCGCCGCACGGCTTGGCAAGCTGGTCGGCGAAGAGCTGGAGAGGGCCGCCCTGCTTGTACAGGGAGCTCGCGGCGAGTGCCGTCTTGGTGGCGGGCGGGGCGCCGTTGGCCGTCGTCATCGCGGTGACGTTGGTGTCGTTGAGGAGGTAGTCCATGAACGTGCCGGCGGCCTTGGCGTTCTTGCTGTCGGCGCCGATGCCCCACGCCCAGGAGCCCTGGCCGGTCTTGGGGCCGTTGCCGAAGTCGGGCAGCGGCAGCACGACGAGGTTGTCGCCGAGGGCCTTGCTGTAGGTGGGGTACATCCAGTGGCCGACCCAGCTCAGGGCGACCCGGCCCTTCGCGAAGGCGTTGCCGTCGGTGTTGGGATCGACGTACGTCTTCCAGGACTGGAAGGTCTTCAGTGCCGACACGACCTTCGACGAGTCGAGGACGCCTTCCGCCTTGCCGTCCTTGAGCAGCGAGCCGCCGGCCGACCAGACGATCGGGGCGAAGCCGTAGGTGCCCCACTCCGTGGCGAAGCCGTTGTTCTCCTGGACGTCGAGGGTCTTGCCGTCGGAGTCCTTGGCCTTCAGCGCCTTGAGCGCGGCCGTGAACTCGTCCGCCGTCCAGGCGCCGTCCAGGCTCGTCGGGTACTTCACCCCGGCCGCGTCCAGCAGCTTCTTGTTGCCGTAGATCCCCAGCCCGGAGTCGTACATGCCCAGGCCGTAGTGCTTGTCGCCGATCTCCCCCTGCGCCTTGCTGGCGTCGGTGGCGTTGGCCATCGTCTTGACGGAGACGTAGTCGTCGATCGGGGCGAGCTTCTTGTTGTAGACGAAGTTCGCCATGGTCGGGCCGTCGAACTCCATCACGTCCGGCAACTTGGACGCGTCAGTGGTGGTGATCGTCTTCGTGTAGTCGTTGGCGGGCAGCAGCGTCAGCTTGACCTTGATCTTGCTCTGCGAGGAGTTGAAGGACTTCACCGCGGCCTGCAGCGCGGCGTCCTCGCTCTTCTGGCCCTGGTGGGCCCAGACACTGATGGTGCCCTTGCCACTGCCCGCCTCCGCGGAGGCGCCGGTGCCGCCACCCCCGCCGCAGGCGGCCAGTGCCGCCAGGGGCAGGGAGAGAGCCAGGCCCGTACAGGCTGTGCGGCGGTACTTTCTGCTGGTCGAGCTCATGGTGTGTGCCTCCGTGCTGTGGCGAGGGTTCGTGGTGCGGGAGTGCTTTCGAGGCGTGGGGGAGTGGGGCTCAAAAAAGAGGGCTACTGCGGTCCGCGCGGACGGGGCGGGGCGGTGGTCTCGCGCAGGACGAGGCGGGTGGGCATCTGGACGTGTCCCGGGGATTCGGCTTCGGGCTCGTCGAGCTGGCACAGCAGCAGCCGGGCGGCCTCCGCGCCCTGCTCGGCGACCGGCTGGGCGACGGTGGTCAGGCCGACCACGTCGGAGAGTTCGTGGTCGTCGAAGCCGACGACGGACACGTCGTCCGGTGCCTTGAGCCGGTGGCGGCGCAGGGCGCGCAGGGCGCCCATCGCCATCTCGTCGGACTGCGCGTACACGGCCGTCGGCGGACGGGAGGCGGCCAGCAGTTCGGTCATCGCCCGCTCGCCGCCGTCGACGGTGTAGTCACCGTCCGCCTCCAAGGCCGGATCGTGCTCTATCCCGGCGTCGGCCAGGACGTCCAGGTAGGCGTTGCGGCGCTCGATGGGGGTGGTCCAGTGCAGCGGCCCGCTGGACCCCGAGATCATGCCGATGCGGCGGTGGCCGAGGTTCACCAGGTGTCGTACGGCAATTTCGGTGCCCGCCCGGTCGTCGATGCCCACGACGGTGAAGCCGGGCCGGGCGCCGCCGACCGTGGTGGCCAGCGGCACCCCCAGTGAGCGCAGCGCGGCCGACTCCTCCTCGTCAGGGATGAGGAGCGACAGCACCGCGTCCACCCGCTTGCGGATCGGCAGCCTGGTGAAGAAACGCTTCCGTGTCTCCGGCGAGCCCAGGTTGTACAGCAGTACGTCGTACCCGGCGGCGCTGAACACCTTCTCGGCGGAGTCCAGCACCGTGCCGAAGAACCAGCGGCCCACGTACGGGACCAGCACGCCGATGGTGCAGGTCCGGCCGCTGGCCAGGCTGGAGGCGGAGCGGGAGGCGGTGTAACCGAGCCGGGCGGCGACGGCCTTGATCTGGTCCCGCACCCCGTCGGAGACGCCCGGGCGACCGCGCAGGGCGCGGGACACGGTGGACGCGGAGACGCCGGCCTCGCGGGCGACATCGTTGATGCTGGCCGTCACGGCTCAGTTCCTCCCGTTGATTTCACGTCGGTGTGATCTGTGGGTGACGTGACCGTAAACCTGCCCACCTTGTTGCGCAAGCGTTTGCGTTCATATTTACTTGGGCCGATCTCAAAATGAGTCCGTTTTGATCGATGGACAGCGCATGCGTTTGGGCGCTGTGAGCCGACAGGAACTGCCCATGCGATACGCCCCACCCGGCCTCTGCCTGAACGACTTCGCCCTGCTCCGGGACGAGGACGGCACGTACGCGGTGCTGCATCTGCAGGGGCCCTGGACGGCCGCGTTCGACCACCTGCGGATGGAGACCTCTTTCGGCCGGGCCACCTCCACGGATCTGGTGGGCTGGCAGCCGCAGGGGCCTGCGTTCGGGGTCGGCCTGCCCGGCCGCTTCGACCACCAGGCGGTGTGGACCATGCACCCGATCCGGCACGGCGACGGAATGGCGATGTTCTATACCGGCGTGAGCGGACTGACGCCGGGCGGCTGGCCACTCCAGTCCGTCGGCCTCGCGTTCTCCGACCGCACCGACGGCACCGGTTGGCGGCGCCACGGCACCGGACCTGTCGTCGAGGCGGACCCGCGCTGGTACCGCACTGGGGACCAGATGGGCTGGCGCGACCCCTTCGTCGTACGCGACGACGAGAGGGACGGTTGGGTGATGGTCGTCTGCGCCAACGACGCCTCCCTGCCCGTCGATGCCGGCGGTTGCGTCGCCTGGGCCATCTCCGACGACCTGGAGCACTGGACCGTCCACCCGCCGCTCATCTCACCCGGCGACGTCGACGAGTTGGAGTGCCCGGTCCTGGAGCGCCTTGATGACGGAAGCTGGCTGCTGATCGGCTCCATCGGCGCGACCCGTGGCTTCGAGTCGTGGACGGCCCCTCGGTTGCGTGGCCCCTGGACCCGCCGCGGCCCTCTCGGGCCGACCGGCTCCTACGCCCCACGCGTCATCGCCGCCCCCGACGGTTCCCGAGTCGTGTTGCACACCACCCCCCGCCAGGCCGGCCTCACCGACACCGGGGAGCGCTGTCGGGGCATGCTCGCCCAGCCCAAGTCCCTTGTCGTACAGGGTGATTCCGCACCCCGCCTGGAATGGTGGCCCGGCCTGGAGACCTGGCTCGGCGAGGAGACGGACCGCCCCGCCCTGCACGCGGTCGGCGACATCGGCATCGCCGGGCCCGTCGAGATCACCCTCCGCACCGACACCACGGACGGCCCCCGACCAGCCCTCGCCCTCGGCTGCGACGGCAAGAACATCTGGATCACCGGCCCCGACGGCAACCGCCTCGGCGAGACCGTCCTGACCGAACCCGCCACCACCCTGCGCATCCTCACCATCGGCGAATACGTCGAGGTCTACGCCGACAACGTCTTCGCCCTCACGGCCCTGTCCTACTCCGGGAGCCCCGCCCCGTGGACAGCCGTCACTGAAGAGCACCGCCGTACGATCCCGGTACGCCCGATCCGGCTGCCCGACCCCCACCGCGACGACGCCTCGTCCGTCTGGCCCGGACCTTGAGTGACGCGCGGGAACCCGCTCACGGGCCGTTTCCACGACCGAGTCCTGCACGCGCCGCCACCCCGGACGGAAGACCGAAGGTTCTCGACGCCGACGCCGGTTCCATCGGCCACCACGCCGGAAGCGTCTGGGCCCACGACACCGCCGTCGCCGTACACGGCCTGGTGCGCGCGGGCTTCCCCGGCCATGCCGCTCGTCTCGCGGAGCGGCACCTGCCTTCGACTTCCGGCTCCCCGAACCGTTCGCCGGCACACCTCACTCCTCGACCCGCCGCCCCGCGCCGTACCCGGCCTCCTGCCGCCCGGAGGCATGGCCGCCGCCGCATCCATCACCCTGCTCCAGGCCCTGCCCGGTATCGAGGCGGACGTGCCCAACCGACTCCTGACCATCCGGCCGGTCATCAGCGGGGTGACATCCCGTTCGGTGACAGGGCTGTCCGTGGACGGTCAGCCGCTCGGCTGCAGTCCCTCCGGCCGGGCCCGTTCCACCGGAATCGCGACCAGTTGCTCGTCAGACACGGACGCCTGCTGCCCGGACAGGGCACTCCCGACAGGCTCCACGGTCTCCAACTCCACGGCGGTGTCGGTCACTTGACGTCTCTCCCATGATCGTCGGATCCGCCGTTGGATCTACACTCCCTCGGCGGACTGCGCGACCCGCGCTCAGGACCGCAGAGGGCAACGCTCCCGCGTGGTCCTCGTGAGGACAGTCGCGCGTCGCGTGACCGAACTGGTACCACCGCCCTTCCCCGCACGGGCACGACGACTCGGCGAGGACTTGGAAGGCGCTCTGCCTGCACTTCGGTGAGCGGCACCCGCAAGCGGGCAGCGTCACCGACGTGCTCGTCCTGATCGTCACCGTGGTCGTGGTGGCGGTGTCCATGCCCGACCACCTCGTACGAGCCATGGTCCGGATCAGCGGCCGGTGATTCCCGCCCGGACACCCCAGAGGGTCGAGCCAGTCAGGGTGGCTTCAATCGGCAGGAGCCAGATCGACAGGGCCGGGCGAGGCCTGCAAGGCAAGAGCGAGGTGCTCGAGATAGCCGCGCATGAGTCCGACGAGGTCGAGGCCGCCACCGCTGAGTACCCACTGGAGCTGCAATCCGTCGCTCATGGCGATGTAGCGCCGGGCGACTGCCTCATAGTCGATGTCGACTCTGAGGAAGCCCTGTTCGGCGGTGCGGCGGAACTCTCCCGCGATCGCCCGCACCACTTGGTCGTAGTGCGTGGCGTACAGGTCGTGGGCGCGGCTGGCGGGGCCGGCGGCCTCGGCCGACATCAGGACGAACAGTTCGATGAGTCCCGGTTGGGTGACCATGCGCTCAGTGATGCTGAGCATCACGCGGAAAGGGCGGGTGCCGTCGTCGGGGCGGGGCGCTTCCCCGGCCCAGGCGGCGAGCAGCTTGAAGCGGCGGTCGGCGACCGCGACGAGCAGGTGCTTCTTCGTGGGGAAGTGATGCCGCAGTCCGGGCTCGCTGAGGCCGACGTCCGCAGCGATCTGGCCCATCGACGTGCGGTGATAGCCGGCCTGGGCGAAGCGCTCGGTGGCGGTGTCCAGGATGGCCTCCTGCCGGGCACGGCCCACTGCGTAGCTTCCGGTTCTTCTCTGCCTCGGCATGGCGGTATCGTATCCAGCCATAAAAACCATTGCCCTGATGGTTTTTACGGCCTACGCTGACCCGGCCGGCGACCGGACCG
The DNA here is from genome assembly GCF_040655035.1 of Streptomyces sp. NPDC050549. Lineage (NCBI taxonomy): Bacteria > Bacillati > Actinomycetota > Actinomycetes > Kitasatosporales > Streptomycetaceae > Streptomyces > Streptomyces sp. NPDC050549. The sequence goes on along the minus strand of NZ_JBFAJD010000052.1, from coordinate 28,191 downwards.
ACGGGTGATTCCGGTCGAGTCGGGTAACACACCCGCCCTTCGCGGCACCGTTGCCATGAGAGAGCGAGGACGCACATGGACCAGGTGCGCCGCCGGAGTTTCAGGACAGATCGCCCGTCCCGCCCCCGAGGCCGTTCCGCTTGATCATCACGTTTCTCCAGGACCTCGGAGGTCGACCATCCCAAGGCCGGGGACTGGTCTACGAGCCACCGCAGGGCCGGCCTGCTGCTCCGCACTCGGCGGCACCTCTGCCGACGGACAGGGGCAGGTCGGCGGTTCGCAGGTCCTGGTCCTGGGTCAGTTCAGTGCCCTGTTCTTCGCAGTGCGATTCGCCCACAGCACGGTGGTGAACGGCCCCGCCTTCCACTCCGACATCGGCTGCAGCACGGCCCGGCATCCGGGCGGCCTGCTCGGCCTGGGAATCCTCATGCTCGTTCCGCCGGCCGCGGTCGCAGCACACTGAGCCTTCTCGGCTCACCGAGCACCACCGTCCCCCACAGCGGCCGCACGGACACCATCTGCGCGGCGTACCGGACGGCCACCCACTGCCTGCGATGCACCTGAACGACGACAGAACAAACAACCCGGCCCTTGAAGGAAAGAGACAGGGGCCCTCGCCGGAAAGTCGACATGCCTCACCACCACTGGACCGCACAGGTGATCGCTGCCCCCTCGGCTGCCTCGGCCGCCGCCTCCGATTCACCTGGACCTGGCATATTGCTGCGCACCGGTTTCACCGTTCGCGGACCGGTGCGCGGTGCCCGCATGTTGATCACGGCCCTGGGCGTGTACGAGACGGAGCTGAACGGCACGGTCGTAGGCGACGTTGTGCTTCCCCCCGGCTGGACCAGCTATCACCATCGGCACCGCTACCAGACGTTCGATGTCACCGGGCTGTTGCGGCCGGGACCCAACGCCTGGGGCGCCCACCTGGCCGACGGCTGGTACCGGGGGCTGCTCGGCTTCAACGGCGGCACCCGCAACCTCTACGGCTCGCGCACCGGCCTGCTAGCGGAACTCCACATCACCTATGCCGACGGCACCACCCAGACCGTCATCACCGGACCCGGCTGGCATGCCGGCAGCGGACCGATCGTCGTGACCGGGCTGTACGAGGGCGAGACGTACGACGCCCGCCTCGAACAGCCCGGTTGGAGCGCACCGGGATTCGACGACTCCGCGTGGCCGCCGGTGCAGATCCTCGGCGGCTTCGATCCGTCCGTTCTCTTCCCCGCCGACAGTCCGCCGGTTCGCCGGGTCGAGGAGTTCGGACCGGTCTGCGTGAGCAGGAACGGCCAGGGGCGCATCGTGGTCGACTTCGGGCAGAACCTGGTCGGCCGGCTGCGCATCCGCGTCCGTGGCGAGGCCGGCCACACCGTCACGCTGCGCCACGTGGAGGTCCTGGAGAACGGGACTCCCTCCGCCCGCTCGCTGGGGGGCGCCGAGGCCACCGACCGCTATGTCCTGCGGGGCGACGCGGAGGCGGAGGAGTGGGAGCCCCGCTTCACCTTCCACGGCTTCCGTTACGCCGAACTCGAAGGCTGGCCGGGTGAGTTGGGCCCCGGGGACATCGTCGCCGTCGTCCTGCACAGCGACCTGCGCCGCACCGGCTGGTTCGCCTGCTCGGACCCCTCCCTGGAGCGGCTGCACGAGAACGTCGTGTGGAGCATGCGCGGCAACTTCCTCGACGTGCCCACCGACTGCCCGCAGCGCGACGAGCGTCTGGGCTGGACCGGCGACGCCCAGGTCTTCGCCCCCACCGCCGCCTTTCTGTACGACGTCCGGGACTTCCTCGCCTCCTGGCTGCGGGACCTGGCCGCCGAACAGGCCGCGGACGAGGGCGGTGTGCCGCCGGTGATGAGCCCCGCGGTCCCGCTGCGCTTCCAGAGCGCCCCGCCGCCGAGCGGCAACCGTCCCATGGCCGGCTGGGGCGATGCGACCGTCGTCGTCCCGTGGACCCTGTACGAACGGTACGGCGACACCGAGGTGCTCCGTGTCCAGTACCCGTCCATGCGCGGCTGGGTCGACAGCGTCGACGCGGTCGCCGGACCGGCTCATGTGTGGGGCGAGGGCTTCCAGTTCGGCGACTGGCTCGACCCGACCGCGCCTCCGTCGATGCCCCCGAAGTCGAGCACTTCCGGACCGCTGGTCGCCACCGCCTACTTCGCGCACTCGGCCCGGCTGCTGGCCCGTGCCGCGGAGGTGCTGGAGGAGAAGGACGACGCCGTGCGCTATCACGCGCTGGCCGACGAGGTGCGCGAGGCGTTCCGGGAGCGTTTCCATCGCGGCGGCGGCCTGCTCCACGAGGAGACCCAGACCGCGTACGCGTTGGCGCTGTGCTTCCGGCTGATCGACGACGACGCCGAACGCGCGCGAGCCGGTGCGCAGTTGGCCGCGCTGGTCGCCGCACGCGGCCACCGCATCGGCACCGGCTTCCTCGGCACCCCGCTGATCTGCGACGCGCTCACCGACACCGGCCACGTCGATACTGCCTACCGGCTACTTACCCAACGCGAGTGCCCCTCCTGGCTGTACCAGGTGGACAGTGGCGCCACCACGATCTGGGAACGCTGGGACGCCGTACTACCCGACGGCAGTCTCAACTCCTCGCCCCTGAACTCCCTCAACCACTACTCCTACGGGGCGGTCGCCGACTGGCTCCACCGCACCGTCGCCGGAGTGGCACCCGCCGGGCCCGGCTACCGCCGGATCCGGTTCCGCCCGCTCCCGGGGGGCGGCATCACCTGGGCCGACGCGGCACACGAGACGCCGTACGGCCGTGCGGAGTCCGCCTGGCGGATCGCGAACGGTGAACTGCGGCTGGACATCCTCGTCCCGGACGGCGCCACAGCCACCGTGGAGCTGCCCGGCAGTGCGCCCGTCGAGGCCGGCCCCGGCGGTCACACCTTCCGCACCCCCTGGCCCACCACCGCAGAGGACCTCCGATGACCGACCCGTCCTACCCCATCGATCCCGAACTCGCGCCGCGACTGGAGTTGGTCGCCCTGTTCGACTTCGCCGACCACGAGGCCGCTCGCGCCGGCATGATCCGGGGGCTGGTCTACCAGCCCCCGTACGAGCCAACCGTGCCGCTGACCATCCGGGACGAGCTGGTGCCTGGGCCCGCGGACGCGCCGCCCGTCGCGGTGCGCATCCACCGTCCCGCGGGCCAGGACGAGGTCCCGGGACTGCTGTACCTCCACGGTGGCGGATTCGTCCTCGGTGGGATCGCCACCTCGGACGCCGACGCCCGCCGCATGGCAGCGGAGACGGGAGCGGCCGTCGTGGTGGTGGAGTACCGTCTCGCGCCCGAGCACCCCTACCCCGCCGCGGTTGAGGACTGCTACGCCGCCCTGGAGTGGCTCGCCAAGAACGCGGCCGGCCTCGGCATCGACGTGCACCGGATCGGGGTCTTCGGGGAGAGCGCGGGCGGGGCCCTGGCCGCCGCGCTGACCCTCCTCGCCCGGGACCGGGGCGGCCCGGACCTCTGCTTCCAGTGCCTGCTCACCCCCGTGCTCGACGACCGCCTGCTCACCGAGTCGATGCGCGCATACACCGACACCCCGGGCTGGAGCAGGCCCGACGCCCAACTCAGCTGGGACCACTTTCTCGGAGAGGGCGTGCGGGGAGGGGACGGCGTGTCCTCCTACGCGGCGCCCGCCCGTGCCGAGAACCTGTCCGGACTGCCGCCCGCGTTCGTCGGCGCCGCCCAGTTCGACCCGCTGAGGGACGAGGCCATTGCCTACGCTCAACGGCTCGCGCAGGCTGCCGTGCTCACCGAACTGCACCTGTACCCCGGCACGTTCCACGGTGCCAACCAGGGCAGCCAGGCCACCGTGGCCACCCGGATGAACACGGACGTGATCGCCGGCCTCCGCCGAGGACTTCACCACCCGCGTTGAGCAGCACCTCCGGCGAGATCCGATGTCGCCCGGCGAGTGACGGGGACAGCGAGCTCCTCGCTCGGCACCGGCAGGTCGAGGGAATCAACCGCGGCGCCTTCAGGGCCCCATCCGCCGCGAATTGCCGCTCCGGTGGCTGGGGCCGAAGACCTCGGGGTGCACGGTCGCCTGAGTCGACATGAGTGTCCAGACAGCGATGCCCTGCCCACCTGGCAGCCGTAGATCCGGCCCTCTAAAGCGGGATCCCGCAGACGTCCATGCGAAGTTCCCCTGTCCGGTGCGGCCGCCGTGCAACGCGCTTCTCGTACTGGTGGCCGATGGTCGGCCGAGTCGGTCCCGGAAGCCTTCACGGATGTCGAACCGCACGAGCGAGGGCGGATCGGCTGATGTCGCTTCCGTTGTCCCCGAACAGCCGCCGCCCGACACGGGACCCGCTCGTCAGCCGTGCCGTGGCTCGCGTACCACCGCGACTTCTCCCGGTGCCAGCGTCACCGAGCCCGGCGTCGCCTTGCCGGTGAGGAGTTCGACCGCGTCCTCGGCGACCGTCACTTCCGCGCCGAGGCCCGAGTGGTCGATGAGGAACAGGTAGTCCGCGGACGGCGATCGGCGGCGCACCGCCTCGACGCCCTCCGGTGCCATGCGGACCGTTTCCACTCCGGCCTCGGTGTATACCGTGGTGATGAGGGACGTGAGGGTGGCTGGGTCCGGGTGCGTGGCCAGGTACCAGGCCGTGCCCTCTCCGTACGCCTTCCGGGTCACGGCGGGTATGCCTGCCAGCAGCCCGTCGGCGTACTCCGTCACCGCCTCCGCTCCCGCCAGGCGCAGTCGTTCCGACCACAATGAGCCCCTACCGCCCTCGCTGAGTCCGACCGTCTCGCCGGGTTGGAGCGGGAAGTACTCGTCCGAACTGACGCCCAGCACCTCGCGGAACGCTCCGGGATAACCTCCCAGCCGGACATGGCAGTTCTGGTCGACGGCTCCGCTGTGGAAGCCGACCACGAGGGTTCCGCCCCGCTCGGTGAACCCAGCCAGGTTCGCCGCACCCTCGTCGTCGACCAGGTACAGCCCCGGAACCAGAACCAGGCGGTACGGCGACAGGTCTGCGTCCGGGCGTACGAAGTCCACGGCGACGCCCGCCCGCCACAGCGGGTCGTACCAGGAGCGCACCAGGTCCACATAGCGCAGCTCGCTGTTGGGCTGGGCGGGGAATTCCAAGGCCCAACGGGCGTTCCAGTCCCAGGTGATGGCGACCTCGGCCGTGCCGGTACTGCCGCGCACCTCGGCCAGTGCCCTGAGGTCGGCGCCCAGTCGGACCACGTCCCGCCAGATCTGGCTGTCGGTCCCGGCGTGCGGAACCATCGCCGAGTGCCACTGTTCGGCGCCGGCCTTCGAGGCCCGCCACTGGAAGTAGGCGATGCCGTCCGCGCCGTGGGCCACGTGCGCGAGGGCGTTGCGGCGCAACTCACCGGGCCGTTTGGGCCGGTTGACGGTGTGCCAGTTCAGCGCGCCGGTGGAGTGCTCCATCAGGAACCAGGGGCCGCCCGCCAGTGACCGCATCAGGTCGCTGCTCAGCGCGATCTCGATCTCCGGTTCGGGGTCGGTGGACATCGTGTAGTGGTCGTTCGCCACCACGTCCAGCTCCGGCGCCCAGCGCCAGTAGTCGAGCGCGTCGGTGATCGCCATGAAGTTGGTGGTGACGGGAGTGGCGGGGGTTGCCTTCCGCACCACGTCACGCTCTGCCCGGTAGAGCGACAGCAGTTCGTCCGAGCTGAAGCGGCGCCAGTCCAGCAGATGGGACGGGTTGGGGCCGGCGCCGCTCGCCCGCGGGGGCAGGATCTCGTCCCAGTCGTAGTACCACTGGCCCCAGAAGGTGGTGCCCCACGCGTCGTTCAGCGCCGACAGGTCGTCGGCGTACCTCGCGCGCAGCCAGTCCCGGAACGCCGCCGCGCTGGTGTCGCAGTAGCAGGAGTTGTTGTGGCAGCCGTACTCGTTGTGGATGTGCCACATCGCCACCGCCGGGTTGTCGGCGTACCGCTCGGCGAGCGCGCCCGTGATGCGCAGGGCGGCCTCGTGGTAGGCGGGGCTCGACGGGCAGAGCGTCTGGCGGCTGCCGTACGACAGTCGGCGGCCCTCCTTGTCGACCGGCAGCGCCTCCGGGTGGGCGCGGTAGAACCACGCCGGGGGCGCCGCGGTCGGGGTCGCGAGGTCGGCGGCGATGCCGTTCTCGTGCAGCAGGTCCAGGATCCTGTCCATGCGAGAGAAGTCGTACACGCCCTCCGAGGGCTCCAGCAGGGCCCAGGAGAAGATGCCGACGCTGACGAAGTTGACACCGGCATCGCGCATGAGGCGCATGTCCTGGGCCCACACCTCTTCGGGCCACTGTTCTGGGTTGTAGTCGCCGCCGTAGGCGATGCCGGGGACGGAGAGGACGGGGTGTGTGGTCATGGTGCGGCTCCGGGTTCGGCAGAGTCGGTCATTTGGGTCGGGACGTGGCTGCGCCGGTCGAGGGCAGGGGTGTGCGCGAGGACGACGGCGCTGGGAGTCGCGATGTCACCGGCGGCCGCTCGTCGGACTCCTTCAGCCACGCGCAGCTCCCGCCCGGAAATCCGTGAAGGCTTCCGCGACCGCGGCGCCTTCGCGGACGAAGACCGGGATGCGTTCCAGCGGCGCGGAAGCGTCGAGGGTGGTGCCGCCTTCGTGGAGTTCACCGGTGGCGGTGTCGGTCCAGCGTGTGCCGGCCGGGAGGTGGACGGTGCGGCTGCGGGCGCCGGCCTCGGTGACCGGGGCGACGAGGATGTCGGGTCCGAGGAGGAACTGGTCGTCAATGGTCCAGGCATGCGGGTCCTCGGGGAAGCCGAAGAACAGGGGGCGCATGACCGGCGCCCCGGTGCGGTGTGCCTGTTCGGAGAGCTCCAGCAGGTAGGGGCGCAGCCGCTCGCGCAGGCGCAGGTGCGCGGTCAGGACCGGGTATGCCTCTTCCCCGTAGGACCAGACCTCGTTGGGCCCGCCGGTCATGTCCGCTGAGAAGGTGGGGTGGTTCGGGGCACGGTCGCCGTGCAGGCGCATGAGGGGGCTGAAGGTGCCGTACTGGAACCACCTGACCAGCACCTCCCGGTAGGTCGGGTCGGTGGGGTCGCCACCGAGGAAGCCGCCGATGTCGGTGTTCCACCACGGGATGCCGCTCATCGCGACGTTCAGCCCGGCCCGGATCTGCTGGGCGAGCGACTCGAAGGTGGGCTGGATGTCGCCGGACCACAGGGCGGCGCCGTAACGCTGACTGCCGGCCCAGGCTGATCGGACGAGGCTGAGCGGGCGTTCGTCGCCGGCCTCGGTCAGGCCGTCGGCGACTGCGCGGGCGACCAGCTTGCCGTAGAGGTTGCCCACCTGGACACCGGGGCCCGTCGAGTAGACCGCGCGGGCGGCCAGTTCGAGAGGCATGTCCGGCTCGGAGGCGTCGAGCCAGAAGGCGGAGACGCCGAACGAGCGGTAGTGCTCGCTCAGCTGTTGCCACAGGTGGCGGCGGGCGGCCGGATGGGTGGCGTCGAAGTAGGCCATCGGCTGGTGATCCGTGCCGTGACCGCGTGCGGGCCACGGGAAGGTCAGCGGGCCGCCGTGGCTGTCGCCGACGAGGAGTCCGGCGTCGCGCAGTGCGTCGTGGTTGCGGCTGCCGGGTTCCACGGTGGGCCAGACGGACACCGCCAACTTGACCCCGAGTGACTCCAGTTCCTTGATCATGGCATCCGGGTCGGGCCAGTCGGTGGGGTCGAAGCCCCAGTCGCCCATGTGGGTCCAGTGGAAGAAGTCGCAGACCATCACCGACAGCGGCAGTCCGCGGTCCTTGTACTCCCGGGCGACGGCCAGGAGTTCGTCCTGCGTGCGGTAGCGCAGCTTGGACTGCCAGAAACCGGCCGCCCACTCGGGCAGCAGCGGCGGGCGTCCGGTGGCCTCGGCGTATGCCTCCATGATGTGGGCCGGGGTGTCGCCCGCGGTGATCCAGTAGTCGATCCGGTGGGCCGAGTCGGCGACCCAGCGGGTGGCGTCCCTGCCCAGCTCGACCCTGCCCGTCGCGGGGTTGTTCCAGAGCAGGCCGTAGCCGCGGGAGGAGTGCAGGAACGGGATGGTGACCACCGTGTTGCCCTGGATCAGATCGATCACCAGGCCCTTCTGGTCCAAGCGGCCGTGCAGATGCTGGCCCAGGCCGTGTATCCGTTCGCCGTCGTATCCCTCGAAGCGCTGCTCGATGCGGTGGGTGCCGTCGGTCATTGGCAGGTAGGAGCGGGCCGGCGGGCACCCCTGGTAGGGGCGCTTGTCGGAGAGCAGCTCACGGCCCGTTGCGGTGTCCAGGAAGCGCAGCGAACCGTCCCCGTCGGCCTCCACGGTGAGGCGGCCGTTGACGATGCGGGCGCCGCCGTCGGCGTGCACGGCCACCGTGGCGGCACGGGCGGTGACGGGAACGTCCAGGGCGCCGGGAAGTGTGTCGTCCGGAGCCTGGCCCGGGCAGGCACGGACCCGTACCGAGTGCGGTCCCCAGGGCTCGATGCGGAGGACTTCGTGCGGGGTGCGTCGTTCGAGGACGCCGCCTTGTGCGGTGAAGACGGTCATGACTGGCATTCCTTATCGGATCAGGAAATTGACGGTGCTCGACGGTGACGGTCGGGTGCCGTTCCAGGAGCGGGGAGGACAGCCCGCGGCCTCTTGTCGGAGCAGCCCGGCAGCGGGGCCCTCTCGTCGACCGCGTCCTCGCCACGGGTCACCTGAGGGTTCGGGAGAGGATGCCGACGGAGTCGGCGCCGGCCCCGCGCGTGAGGTGCCTGTCCTGGGCCCACACCTCTTCGGGCCACTGTTCTGGGTTGTAGGCGGTGCCGGGGACGGAGAGGTCGGGGTGTGTGGTCATGGTGCGGCTCCGGGATCGGCAGAGTCGGTCACTTGAGTCCGGACGTGGCAGTGCTGGTGACGAAGCCGCGCTGCAGGATCAGGAAAAGGATCAGTGAGGGCAGGATGTACAGGACGGCGCCCGCTCCGACGACGGTGTAGAGGCCGGTTCCGTGCTCGTTGACGTAGCCGGTGGCCATCTTCACCGCGAGCGTCGTGCGGTCGTCGTCCAGCAGCAGGGCGGGGGCGATGTAGTCACCCCAGCTCCAGCTGAAGGAGAGGACCAGGCTGGTGGCGATGACCGGCCAGGACTGCGGGAGGAAGATCCGCCAGAAGACGCGGATCTGGCCGCAGCCGTCGATGATCGCCGCCTCTTCCAGTTCCTTGGGCATGTTGGTGAAGAACTGCCGGAAGAGGAAGATCAGGTATGGCGCTCCGGCCAGCCCCCACAACACCCACGGCACATAGGTGTTGGTCAGCCCGGCCTTGGCGAACAGCAGGTAGGTCGGGATGAGGGTGATGATCTGCGGTGTCATCATCGTGGACAGCAACAGGCCGAAGATGATCCGTTTGCCCGGCCCGCTCAGCCGGGCGAAGCCGTAGCCGGCCCAGGCCGAGGCCAGGGTGATCAGCACCGAGTAGATTCCGGCGATCGTCAGCGAGTTACGGGCGTAGCCGAAGAAGTCGAAGAGCGTCAGGGCCAGATGGAAGTTCTCCAGGGTCGGGTGGTGCGGCCACCAGTGGATGGGCACCGCTCGCAGTTCGGAGGGGTCCTTGAACGCGCTGATCAGGAGCCAGCCGAAGGGGCTGAGCACGAGCACCAGGATCGCGACCAGGAGCATGTAGACGACTTTGCGTCGGGCCAGGACCATCAGTTGTCTCCGATCGTCCGGGGCTTGTTCTTCGCAGGTTCGGGATCGACGGAGTAGAAGACCACTCCCTTGCTCAGCCTGAAGACGAGGAAGGTGACGGCCAGGACGAACGCGAAGAGCACCCAGAGCAGGGCGGAGGCATAGCCGTAGCGGCCGTTGGAGAAGTACTGCTCGAAGACGTCGATCATGATCAGCTGGTTGCTCTGGGGTACGGCCCCCACTCCCTTGGGCGTGGGATCGACCGCGATGAGGAGCGGCAGGAAACTCTGCAGAGTCGCGATGATCTGGGTGACCAGCTGGAAGAACAGGACGGGGGAGAGGAGGGGCAGCGTGATCCGGGTAAAGGACTGCCACCAGCTGGCCCCGTCCACCCGCGCCGCGTCGAGCAGTTCCGCGGGGATGTCCTGGAGCCCCGCAAGTGAGATGATCATGACATTCCCGCAGCCCCACACGGTCAGCGTGATCAGCACCCAGCGGGCGTACGGATCCTGCAGCCAGGCGAGCCCGTTGACGTCGAAGATGTCCAGCAGGCCGTTGGCCGACCCCGAGTCACGGTCGAAGATCAGCTTGAAGGTGAGGGCGGCACCGACCGGTGGCACCACGGCGGGCAGATAGACCAGTGTGCGGAACACGCCCCGGCCCCGGATCGGCTGGTTCAGCAGCACCGCGAGGAACAGACCTGCCGCGATCGTCAGCGGCACCGTGATCGCGGCGAACAGGCCGGTGCGGGCCAGCGACGCCAGGGTGTCCGGGTCGGAGAAGACCTCCCGGTAGTTGGCCAGCCCCACGTAGCGGGCGTTCGGGGACAGCCCGTCGGAATTGGTGAAGCTCAGCCACAGCGCGTAGCCCAGCGGAAAGACCGTCATGCCGAGGAAGCCCAGCAACCAGGGGCCGGTGAACATATAGAAGGCCCCCGTCCGGCGGGCCCGCAGTGAGCGGGGCCGGCGCGCTCGCGTCGAGCGGGGCCGGGTGACGGCCGCCCGCATCGGCGAACGCGCGTCCGAACCTGCGAGTTGATCGGTGCTCACCCCACCAGCTCCTTGCCCCGCGCGAGCTGTTCGTTGATCTGGGAGTTGAGCTTGCCGGCGATCTTCCCGGCCGGGGTGCCGGACTTGACAGCGTCCGGCAGCACCTTGGTCAGCACCACGTTGAGGGCGTCCACCTGGGCGTACGGGCTGACGGGCAGCACCGAGAAAAAGGCCAGCTCCCGTTGCTGGACCTCGTAGGACTGCTTGTGGAACGCAGTGTCCCGCGGCATCTTCGAGCGCAGGGAGTTCAGCGAGGGTATGCCCCAGCCGCTGGTCGCCCGGTCCTCGGCGGGCTTGCCGCCGAAGTACCACTCGAAGTACTTCCAGGCGGCCTCCTTGTTCTTGGCCTGCTTGGGGACCCAGTAGCCGGTGCCGCTGAAGCAGGGACTGACGCGGTGGCTGCCGAGCTGAGGTGCGGGGGCGAACCGTGAGACGCCGGCGATCCTGGTGTCGCCGCCGATGGTCCCGCCGTACCAGTAGCCGTCGGTGGCCATCGCCATACGGTCGGCCTGGTAGGTGGGCCAGTCCCAGCCGTCCGGGTTGGGGTTGACGACGCTCGGGCCGATGTCGGCCTTCGCGTAGTCCAGGTACCACTGCAGCGCCTTGAGCGCCTCGGGCGAGGAGAAGTCCACCGTCGCCAGGTCCTCGGCGAACAGGCTCCCGCCGGCCGACGCGGCCATCCACATGACCTGGGTGAGGGGGCCGCCCAGGGGTGTGCCGCTGAGGCCGTACACCTTCACCTTGCCGAGCCTGCGCCTGACCAGGCGCTTGCCGAGGTCCAGCCACTCGTCGCAGGACAACGGTTCGGTGTCGCTGGGGAGTTGAAGTCCGGCCGCCTCGAACATGTCGGTGCGGTACCAGAACATGCAGTCCTGCGAGTAGTCCTTCGCCATGCCGTAGCGGGGGCCGGTGCCCTGCCTCTTGGACGTGTGGTCGTAGCGCCACACGTCGTTGGCCGGGGCGAGGTCGGAGGGCTTGAGTGCGCTGCTCTTGGCGAAGTATGCGTCCAGGTCCGTCATCAGACCGCGCGCGGCGAAGTAGGGCACGTCCGTCGCGCCGATGCCGCGGACCACGTCCGGCGGGTTCTTGCCGGCGAGCATGGCGTTGAGCTTGGTGACGTCGTACGTGACGATGTCGAGGTTCATGCCGAGCGCGCGCTCGGCGTTCTGCTTGTCCTTCTTGGTCCAGGCGACGTCCATGATCGTGAGCGTCTCCTTGGCGCCCTTGACGCCGCTCCCCGAGTCCACGGAGGCGGCACATCCGGGCAGGGCAGCGGCCGAGAGAGCGGCGCCGGCGGAGGCGGCCAGAAAACGGCGCCGGTCGAGGGAGCCTCTGGGGGAAACGGGCATGACAGTGAAGCCTTTCGCGCGGGTGGAGGGCAGAGGTGTGCGGAACGGCGCTGACGCGCGGTGGAGGACGCGCGGGGGAGGGAATCGGGCCGGGCGGAGGAAGTGCTGGACACCCGGAATCGGTGTACGGCCTCGTCGGCTGCCGCCGAACACGCCGGTCCAGGAAGACAGTTGAGGGGCCGGTGCTTCGTCCTGTGTGGCGTAACGCCCCGAAACGCCTGCGACAGGAAACCGGTTGGGTGAAACTTCCGGCGAACGCTAGGTCCGTCTCGGAGTGGTGTCAAGAGTTCGGAACACCCCAAAAGCATCGCTCGGACCGGATGTTGACGTACGTCGACATCACCTTGGCGCAAGCCTCTTGACTCATCCGGCACGACGGTGGCAGCTTCTTGTATCGCTACAAGAAACCGGTTGCTAACACATTCGACACCTCGGACAAGGCAGCCGGGTCGGGATCGCGACGCCGTCCCTGCTCGCGCCCCGCGACAGCGCCTCGCAACAACGCCCCGTGCCCAACGCCCCCACGCACCTCTCCATCCACGCAGGAGCACTTCCGTGTCCCACGCCACCGCGGTCATCAACCTCGACATCCAGGGCCCGACGATCAGCCGCCACCTGTACGGCCACTTCGCCGAGCACCTCGGCCGCTGCATCTACGGCGGCTTCTGGGTCGGGGAGGACTCGCCGATACCCAACGAGGGAGGCATCCGGCTCGACGTCGTCCAGGCGCTGCGGGCCCTGAACATTCCCAACCTCCGCTGGCCCGGCGGCTGTTTCGCCGACGAGTACCACTGGAAGGACGGCACAGGCCCCCGCGACCATCGCCCCCGGATGGTCAACACCCACTGGGGCGACGTCGAGGAGAACAACCACTTCGGCACCCACGAGTTCATGGCCCTGTGCGAACTGCTGGGCGCCGAGCCCTACATCAGCGGCAATGTCGGCTCCGGCACCGTGCAGGAGATGAGCGAGTGGGTCGAGTACCTGACCCGCGACGGCGACAGCCCCATGGCCAGGCTGCGCAGGGCCAACGGCCGCGAGGAACCCTGGCGCGTGAAGTTCTGGGGGATCGGCAACGAGACCTGGGGCTGCGGCGGCAACATGCGCGCCGAGTACTCCGCGGACCTGGCCCGGCAGTACGCCACGTACTGCCGGGACCACGGCGACAACAAGCTGTACCGCATCGCCTCCGGCGCCTCGGACGACGACTACAAGTGGACCGAGACCCTGATGCAGCAGATCAGCTGCTTCGGCTGCGAGGCCACCCCGAAGAACTTCTTCCAGGGGTTGTCCGTGCACTACTACACGATCGCCGGCCCATGGGAGGCCAAGGGCAGCGCCACCGTCTTCGACACCGACGACTACTACCGGACCATGGTCGCCGCCCGCCGCGTCGACCGCATCCTCACGGGCCACTCCACGGTCATGGACGTCTACGACCCCGGGCGTACGGTCGGCCTGGTCCTCGACGAGTGGGGCACCTGGTGGGACGTCGAGCCGGGCACCAACCCGGGTTTCCTGTTCCAGCAGAACAGCCTGCGCGATGCGCTCGTGGCCGCCACGCACTTCGACATCTTCCACAAGCACGCTGCACGTCTGCACATGGCCAACATCGCCCAGACCGTCAACGTCCTCCAGGCGATGGTCCTCACCGACGGGGACGCGCTGGTCCTGACCCCGACCTACCACGTGTTCGAGATGAACAAGGGCCACCAGGACGCCACTTCGCTCGCCGTGCACCTGCGCGGCGAGGACGCGCAGCGGGACCTGCTGTCCGCGTCCGCGAGCGTCAAGGACGGGACCGTGCTGATCTCCCTGTCGAACCTGCACGCCGAGGAGCCTGCCGAGCTGACCCTCGACCTGCGCGGCCACGCGGTCGGCGAGGCGGTCGCCCGCATCCTCACGGCCGACCGGATCCAGGACCACAACACCCCCGGGGCGCCGCGGACGGTCGCCCCGCGCCCCTTCGACGACCTCAAGACCACCGAGCGGGGTCTCGCCCTGACATTGCCGCCCCACTCCTTCCTGACGGTCAGGCTGCCCCTCGCCTGACCTCCGCCCCTCCATTCCACCTGACTGACCAGGAGCCGCAGTGAACACGTACCCGACCCGTCGCAGAACCCTCCAGGCCGCCGGAGCAGCCGCCCTCGCCGCCGGTCTGTCCTCCCTGACCGCCACGGCGGCCCACGCCGGCGAGACGGCCGACGCCCCCGCGCCGCAGCTGGTCACCTACCCGATACCGTCCGGCGTCGGCACCCAGGCCAGTTTCAGGGTGCGGGTCCGTACCGCTCCCGACGGCGCGTGGCAGACGCTCTCCTGCTACGCGCCGGGAGTGAAGGAGATCAACCCCACCACCGGCTCCGGCAAGGTCTGGGGCTCCTCGATGGTGTACTTCGACTTCTGCGGGCCGGTCGAGGTGGAGGTCACCTACCTCAAGGGCGGCACCACCAAGGCCCGGGTACGGCCGGACTCGTACGGCATCACGCCCGAAGTCGGCGGCGACACCGTGGTGTTCACGCTCGACGAGCCGAAGGACGTCATCGTCCAGATCAACGACGAGATCTTCGACTGCCTGCACATCATCACCAACCGGGTCGAGAAGCACGCCCCGTCCGCCGACGACCCGGACGTCCTCTACTACGGTCCGGGCCTGCACACCGTGCCCGGCAACATCCTCACCGTCCCCAGCGGCAAGACCGTCTACCTGGCTGGCGGAGCCGTCCTCAAGGCGCAGCTCGACGTCAAGGGCGTCGAGAAGGTGACGGTCAAGGGCCACGGCGTCCTGCTCGCCCCGAACTCCTCGGTCGGCGGCCTGCGGATCGAGAACAGCAAGAACTGCCGGGTCGACGGCGTCATCTTCCTGGGGAGCGGCATCGGCTGCGGGCAGGCCGAGAACGTCCACGTCCACAAGACCCGCGTGTTCACCTGGGGCACATGGGGCGACGGCTACCCCATCTACTGCTCCAAGAACCTCACCTTCGACGGCTGCTTCGCCCGCACATCCGACGACAGCTTCTCCATCTACGCCCACCGCAACGACTTCTACGGCGACACCCGCAACCTCACCATCAAGAACTGCACCCTGTGGGCGGACGTGGCCCACCCGATCAACGTCGGCACGCACGGCAACTCCGACGACCCCGAGATGATCGAGAACCTGCTCATCAAGAACGTCGACATCCTCGACCACCGCGAGCCCCAGATGAACTACCAGGGCTGCATCGCCCTCAACGCAGGCGACTCCAACCTCATCAAGAACGTCCGCGTCGAGGACGTCCGGGTCGAGGACTTCCGCTGGGGCCAACTCCTCAACTTCCGGGTCATGTTCAACACGAAGTACAACACCTCGGCCGGCCGCGGAATCGAGGACGTCTACATCAAGAACCTCACCTACACCGGCACCCACGCCAACCCGTCCCTGTTCTTCGGCTACGACGCCGACCACGCGATCGAGAACGTCACCTTCGAGAACCTCGTGGTCAACGGCGTCGTCATCGCCGACACGATGCGCAAGCCCACCTGGTACTACACCACCGACACCGTGCAGTGGTACGCCAACGAGCATGTGACGAACCTGAAGTTCCTCACCACCGCCGAGGCCCAGGCGGCCGCCGCGTCCTGAGCGCCTTCGTGGGTCCTACGCGACCAGGCCGACGCTCACCACCCTGCCAAGAGGAGCCGGAACCCGTATGACCGATCCGCTGACGACCTTCAGCCCGGGTGAGGGCCGAAGGCCTCCGAGGGCCGCGTTCAGCTCGGACGCGCCCCGGCTGATCCTGGACGGCGACTGGAGATTCCGACTGTCGCCGTCCACCACCGAGGCCCCGACGGTCATCGAGCGGCCGGACTTCGACGATTCCGGATGGGACGAGCTGCCCGTCCCTGCCCACTGGCAGCTGCACGGCCACGGCGCTCCGATCTACACCAACATCGCCTATCCCTTTCCCCTCGACCCCCCGTACGTCCCGGACGACAACCCCACCGGTGACTACCGCCGAGTCTTCGACCTTCGCGAGGAGTGGAGCGGCCTGGGAGCGGTCCTGCGCTTCGACGGGGTGGACTCCTGCTTCACCGCCTGGCTCAACGGGCAGGAACTGGGGTGGTCGACCGGCAGTCGCCTGCCCGCCGAGTTCGACGTCACCGGCATCGTCCGGCCGGGCCACAACGTTCTCGCCGTCCGTGTCCACCAGTGGTCACCGGGAAGCTACCTGGAAGGCCAGGACATGTGGTGGCTCTCCGGTATCTTCCGGTCGGTCACGCTTCTCGCGCGTCCTCTGGGAGCGCTCGACGACTTCTTCGTGCACGCGGACTTCGACCACACCACTGGCCGCGGCACCCTGCGCGTCGACACCACCCCCGCACCCGCCCGGCTCACCGTCGAGGAGCTCGGCCTGTGGGACGTCCCCGCCCAGGGGCCGTACGACCTCGCGGCGGTCGAGCCCTGGACCGCCGAGACTCCCCGGCTGTACGCCGGTGAGCTGCGGGCCGGGGGAGAGACGATCCCCCTGCGGTTCGGCTTCCGTGCAGTCGCGGTCGAGGACGGGATGCTGAAGGTCAACGGCAGGCCCGTCCTGCTGCGGGGTGTCAACCGGCACGAGTTCCACCCCGACCACGGGCGCGTCCTCGACGAGGAGACCATGCGCGAGGACATCGTGCTGATGAAGCGCCACAACATCAACGCGGTCCGCACCAGCCACTATCCGCCGGACAGCCGGTTCCTGGAACTGTGCGACGAGTTGGGCCTTTGGGTGATGCTTGAGTGCGACCTGGAGACGCACGGCTTCTCCCTGCTGGGTGACTGGCGCGGCAATCCCAGCGACGATCCACGCTGGCGCGAGGCGTACCTGGACCGCATGCGGCGGACCGTCGAGCGGGACAAGAACCACCCCAGTGTCGTCATGTGGTCGCTGGGCAACGAGGCCGGTGACGGCTGCAATCTCCAGGCCATGGCGGAGTGGGCCAAGCGGCGCGACCCCGACCGGCCGGTGCACTACGAGCACGACTGGGGCAGTCGCTACACCGACGTGTACAGCCGTATGTACACCTCCCACGAGGAGCTCGACGCCATCGGGCGACGCGCGGAGGAGCCGCTCGCCGACCCGGTCGCCGACGCGCGGCGGCGTGGGATGCCGGCCGTCGTCGTCGAGTACGCACACGCCATGGGCAACGGTCCCGGCGGACTCGCCGAATACCAGCACCTGTTCGAGAAGCACGAACGATGCATGGGCGGCTTCGTGTGGGAGTGGATCGACCACGGCCTGCGCCAGGACGGACACTTCGCCTACGGCGGCGACTTCGGGGAGGAGTTGCACGACGGCAACTTCGTCTGCGACGGCCTGGTGTTCCCCGACCGCACCCCCTCGCCGGCCCTGGCCGAGTACAAGAAGGTCGTCGAACCGGTCCGCATCACCATGGCACCCGACGGCATCGAGATCGCCAACCTGCACGACTTCCGAGACCTCTCCCATCTGGTCCTGACCTGGTGGGTGGAACACGAAGGGGAAAGGACCGCCTCCGGCGATCTGCCGCTTCCGGCGATTCCCGCGGGCGGCCCTCCGGCCCGGCTGCCGAACCCCACGACCGACGCCACCGGCACGCTCACCGTCAGCGCCCGCCTCGCCGAGGACGAGCCCTGGGCTCCGGCCGGCCACGAGGTCGCCTGGGCGCAACGTGTCCCCGAGCAGACTTCCGGGCGCCGACCGACCCGCGGGACCAGGCCGGACCCCGGCCTGTTCGACACCCGCACCGGCCGGTTGGCCCGGCTGGGAAACCTGCCCGTCACCGGCCCCCGACTCGACCTCTGGCGCGCGCCGATCGACAACGACCGGCTCGGTCACGATCCGGTCGCGGACACCTGGCGGCGCTTCGGCCTGGACCGTCTGCACCACCGCCTGCTCGGCACGGACACCGAGGACGACGCGCTGGTCGTACGCACCCGGGTCGCCCCGGCCGGCACCGACCTCGGCATATACGCCACCTACCGCTGGCAGGACACCGGCGAGGGACTGCGCCTCACCACCGTGATCGAACCGGACGAAGGCTGGCAGGACATCCCGCTGCCCAGGCTCGGACTGCGGCTGGCCCTGCCCGCCTGGATCGACCACGTGACCTGGTACGGGCTGGGCCCAGGGGAGGCGTATCCGGACAGCCGCCGCGCCGCTCGCCTGGGCCGGCACAGCGGTACCGTCGACGAGTTGCAGACTCCGTACGTCTTCCCCCAGGAGAACGGCAGTCGGGCCGACGTCCGCTGGGCGGAACTGACCGGCCCGCGCGGCGGACTACGCGTCACCGGTGCCCCGACCTGCCACCTGACCGCCCGCCGCTGGACCAGCGAGGACCTCGACACCGCCCGGCACACCGACGAACTCCGGCCCGGGGACGCCGTACACGTCAACATCGACCTCGCCCAGCACGGACTGGGGTCCGCCGCGTGCGGCCCTCGTGTCCTGCCGCAATACGAGCTGACCGCCCGGTCCGCCCCCCTCAGCGTCACCTTCTCGGAGATTTCCGGCAGGTGATCACCGAGGCGCGTGCCCCGGCCGGTGCACGCGCCTCGGCACCCCCCACAGTTCGACCGAGTCGACCTCATCCCCCGATCAGAGCCGTTCGGGCCCGTTCGATTGGAGTCGTACATCCCATGAGCCACAACGATCTCCCCCCACTTGGGCAAGGCACCCCCCAACGCCCCCGCCCCGAACCGCTGAGCCGACGAGGCATCCTGCGCGCCGCCGGCGGGCTCGGGCTCGCCGGCGCGCTCGGCGTGGCCTCCGTAGGCTCCGCCGACGCCGCCGGCAAGCGGCACGGTGTCCGCGACCTGGCCCTCGCCGCCGCACCGTCCGTCTGGACACACCCCGGCGCCCTCCACAACCCCGGTGACATCAACCGGGCCCGGGTCAGGGTCGCCGCGGGCACCGACCCCTGGTACGCGGACTGGCAGGTGCTGACCGCCAACGCGCATTCCGCGTCCACCTGGACGGCCAACCCCCAGGAGACCGTCTACCGAGGAGGGAGCTACCCCCAGAACTACCCGATCCTCTACAACGACATCGCCGCCGCCTACCAGAACGCCCTGCGCTGGCTGATCAGCGGCGACACGGCGCATGCGGACTGCGCGGCCGCCATCTGCAACGCCTGGTCGAGCACCCTGACCACGATCTCGGGCAGCACGGACGGAATTCTGGTCGCCGGCCTCCAGGGGTGGCAGTTCGCCAACGTGGGTGAACTGCTGCGCGACTACGACGGATTCGACCTGGAGGCGTTCCAGCAGATGATGCTGAACGTCTTCTACCCGATCAACCACGGCTTCCTCAGAGACCACAACTTCACCTGCATCACCCACTACTGGGCCAACTGGGACCTGTGCAACATCGCGTCGATCCTGGCCATCGCGATCCTCTGCGAGGACGCCGACAAGTTCGACGAGGCCATCACCTACTTCCAGAGCGGCGCGGGCAACGGCTCCGTCGAACACGCGATCCCGTACCTCTACACCGACGACGACGGCTACGCACTGGGCCAGTGGCAGGAGTCCGGCCGGGACCAGGGGCACTGCCTGCTGGGGGTGGGTCAGATGGGCGCGATCTGCGAGATGGCCTGGAATCAGGGCGTCGACCTGTACGGCTACGAGGACAGCCGCTTCTTCAAGGGCGCCCAGTACGTCGCCAAGTACAACATCGGCCTGGACGTGCCCTACACCACCTACAGCTGGGGCAGCGGCACCAGCTGCACCTACAACGAGCAGACGGAGATCTCCTCGTCCGGGCGCGGCGGCACCCGCCCGGTGTGGGCGATGCTCCACAACCACTACAACCGGATCAAGCGCCTCGACGACAAGTACATCGCGGCCATGTCCGCCCTCGTCGGTATCGAGGGCGGCGGCGGCGACTACGGCTCCACCAGTGGCGGCTACGACCAGCTCGGCTTCGGCCAGCTGATGTACGCCAAGTAGTCCGGGGCGGCCCCGCGCTCCCCCCGGGGTCGCTCTTCGCATCGTTCGCGCAACGCCACACCCACGCAGGAGTATTTCCGTGCCCGACGCCAACCCCCCTGCCGAGACGGTTGTGGAGGTGGACACCCGCGCCCTGGGCAGGGCCATCTCGACCGACTTGTTCGGGGCGTTCTTCGAGGATCTCAACTACGCGGCGGACGGCGGCCTGTACGCCGAGCTGGTGCAGAACAGGTCCTTCGAGTACAGCCCGGCCGACCGGCCCGAGTGGCACTCCCTCACCGCCTGGGAGCTGCTGGAGCGGGACGGCGCCGCCGGATCACTCACGGTCGCCACCGACGACCCGCTGCACCCCGCCAACCCGCACTACGCGGTACTCACCAGCACCACCGTCGAGGGCGTGGGTCTGTGCAACGAGGGGTTCGACGGCATCCCGGTCCGGGCGGGGGAGGCGTACGACGTCAGCCTCTTCGCCCGCCTGGCCGAGGGCGCCGTCGGCCCAGTGGTCGCACGGATCGAGAGCCGGGACGGCGAACGCGTCCACGGGCAGGCGGAGTTGGGTCCACCAGGCGGCTCCTGGAGGCGCCGCACGGCGGTCATCACCTCGGAAGTCACCGACCCCGACGCCCGTTTCACCCTCGCGGTGACCGGACCCGGCACCGTCCACCTGGACCTGGTCTCACTCTTCCCACAGAACACCTTCAAGGGGCGCGCGAACGGCCTGCGCGCCGACCTGGCGCAGGCCATCGCCGACCTCAAGCCCAGGTTCCTGCGCTTCCCCGGCGGTTGCCTCGCCCACGGGCAGGGCCTCGGCAACATGTACCGCTGGTCCGAGACCGTCGGTCCGCTGCACGAGCGCCGGCAGCAGTTCAACATCTGGCACTACCACCAGTCGATGGGCCTCGGTTACTTCGAGTACTTCCAGTTCTGCGAGGACATCGGCGCCAAGCCGGTGCCTGTCGTCCCGGCCGGGGTCTGCTGCCAGAACAGCGAAGTCACCGGACAGGCGGGCCTCCCCGACGAGGACATGGGCGCCTACGTCGCCGAGGTGCTGGCCCTGGTGGAGTGGGCCAACGGTCCCGCCGACTCGCCCTGGGGCGCCGTGCGCGCCGCCGCCGGACACCCCAAACCGTTCGGCCTCGAATACCTGGGCGTCGGCAACGAGGACACCATCACCGACACCTTCCGCGACCGCTTCTCCCGCATCCACGACGCCCTGCGCGAGCACCACCCCGAGATCACCGTCATCGGCACCCTCGGCCCGGCAACCTTCGGGGAGGACTGGGAGAAGGGCTGGGCCTTCGCCCGCGAGCGGAACGTCCCCGTCGTCGATGAGCACGCGTACAAGTCGCCGCGCTGGTTGCTGGAGAACAGCCGCCGCTTCGATCGCATGGACCGCGAGGGCCCTCACCTGTACATCGGCGAGTACGGCAGCTGGTGCAACGACGGCCGTGGCGCGCTCGCCGAGGCCCTCTACATGATCGCCATGGAACGCAACGGCGACGTCGTCCGCATGGCCTCCTACGCCCCGCTGCTCGCCAAACGCGACCACACCCAGTGGCTGCCCGACCTGATCTACTTCGACAACACCAACGTCTGGACCACCCTCAACTACCACGTCCAGCAGATGCATTCGCTGAACTCGGGCGACACCGCGCTTCCCGTCACGGTCACCGGAGCGCCCCAGGCACCGGCCGTCCAGGTGAGCGACCGGCACGACATCCGCATCGGCACCGGATCCGACACCCGCGCCGAGTTCACCGATGTCTTCTGCGGCCCGGTCGGAGAAGAGCTCGTACCGGCCCCGGAGTTCCACAACTGGGGCACCCAGGAAGGTACTTGGGGTATCGATGGCGCGACCGCGGCCGGCTCGGGCGCCGGTCTGCTCCTCACGGACGCGGTGCGGGGAACGTCGTACGCCTTCTCCGTGCGGGCGAGGAAGACGGACGGCGTCGAGGGGTTCGTCCTCTGCTTCACCGGGACGACCTCCGACCGGCGGTACCGGTGGAGGCTCGGAGGCTGGGGCAACCGGGCGACCTGGCTCCAGCGGGTGGACGACGGTGTGGGGGAGGACCTCGGCGAGCGGGTGCTCGAAGGAGTGGCGAGCGGCCGCTGGTACGACCTGCGGGTGGAGGTGGACGGCCTGCGCGTGCGCTGCTACCGCGATGGCGCACTGTTGCACGACGTCGAGGATGTCCGGCCGGACCCGGAGGTCTTCGCCGTCTCGGCCGTCCGTGACAGTGTCGCCGGTGACGTGATCGTCAAGATCGCCAACACCACTCCCGACCCCGTCACCGTCCGGCTCCGTCTGTCCGGCGCGGAGGGCACCACCGGCTACGACCGCACCATGCTCACCGTCCCCCCGGACGCCACCAGCCGATACGGGCCCGCCCCGGCAACCCCCGCCCACGACCGGCTGACCGCCCCGGTCTGCGTCGTGCCGGGGCACTCCTTCACCGTCCTGCGCACGGACGCGCGGCTTAGCATGCGAGTGGATTCCCAGATCACCGACCGGGGGCGAGCGTGGTAACGATCCAGGACGTGGCAAAGGCGGCCGGAGTCTCGCCGATGACCGTTTCGAACGTCATCAACGACCATCCGAACGTCCGCCCGTCGACGCGCGAGAAGGTCCTGGAGGCGATGGCCCGGCTCGACTACCGGGTCAACGTCGCCGCCCGCAACCTGCGCAAGGGCCGTACCGGGGTCATCGGTCTCGCCGTCCCCGAGGTCAACAGTCCCTACTACGGACGGCTCGCGGTCGGCATCGTCGCCGCCGCCGAACGGCGCGACCTCCGGGTGAGCATCGAGCAGACCGCTTCCCGGGAGAACGAACTGGACGCGCTCTCGCTGTCCCGCAACCGCCTGTACGACGGGCTCATCCTCACCGCGGCGGGCATGAGCCAGGCCGACGCCGAGCGGCTCAAGGTGGAGCACCCGGTGGTCGTCCTCGGTGATCGGATCTTCGGCGGTCCTGTCGACCACGTCGCCATGCCCAACCTGGAGGCGGCCCGAGCGGCCACCAGCCATCTGATCGAGCGGGGCTGCCGACGCGTGGCGTTCCTGTGCGGGCTGCTGGAGGAGGTCGACACCTCCAGCTTCCGCCTCACCGGCTACCAGCAGGCGCTCGACGTCGCGGGCCTTCCCGCGGACCGCGCCCTGATCCAACAGGTGGACCGGCTCGGCATGCGCGAAGGCGCGCAGCGTGCCCGGGAGATGGTGGAGAGCGGGCTCGACTTCGACGGAGTGTTCTGCATCACCGACTCCCTGGCCATGGGCGTTCTGCGGGGCCTGACCGACGCCGGGATCCGAGTGCCCGACCAGGTGAAGGTGATCGGATTCGACAACGTCTCGGAGAGCGAGTTCTTCATTCCCTCCCTCTCCACCGTGGACCCGGACCACGACGGTATGGCCGAGCGCGCCGTCGACCTCCTGGTCCGCCGCATGGAGCAGACCGGGCCCTCGACGCGGCACCACGACTTCGTCGGCGACTTCGCCCTGGTGATCCGGGAGTCGACGGGCAGTTGACCCGCCGCGCCTTGCGAGCACGAACCACGAGCACGAACAAGGGAGAACCCTGTGAATCCCGTGGCCGACGCACCACTCTTCCGTGACCCGATACACGACGGTGCCGCCGACCCGGTGGCCATCTGGAACCACCGGGCCGGTGAATGGTGGCTTGTCTACACCAACCGCCGCACCACCGCCCCCGGCCCCGGCGTCTCCTGGGTCTACGGCACCGACCTCGGTGTGGCCGCATCCGCGGACGGCGGCCGCACCTGGACCTACCGTGGCACGCTTCCCGGGCTGGAGACCGAATGGGGCCGCAACACCTTCTGGGCGCCGGAGATCCTCTGGCACGAAGGCCTTTACCACATGTACGTCAGCTACATCCAAGGCATACGCGACGACTGGAACGGTGCCGCCTCCATCCGCCACTACACCAGCCCCGACCTGCAGGACTGGACCCCTCACGGAGCTCTGGACCTCGGCTCCGACCGGGTCATCGACGCCTGCGTGTTCCCGCTGCCGGGCGGCGGCTGGCGCATGTGGTTCAAGGACGACACCCACGGCTCGCTCACCTGCGCCGCCGACAGCTCCGACCTCTACCACTGGCGGCCTACCGGGCTGGCCGTCGGCCACCGCTCGCACGAGGGCCCCAACGTCTTCGAACTCGGCGGGTTCTACTGGATGCTCGTCGACGAGTGGCGAGGCCAGGGCGTGCTGAGGTCCGACGACCTGACCACGTGGGAACACCGGGGACTGATCCTCGACAAGCCCGGCAGCCGCCCCGACGACGGGACCATCGGCCTCCACGCCGACGTGGTCGTCCAGGGCGGGACGGCGTACGTCTTCTACTTCACCCATCCGGGCCGTGTCGCCCCCGTCACCGACGACGACGGCACGTACGCCACCCGCCGCTCCTCTCTCCAGGTCGCCGCCGCACGGGTCGTCGACGGCAGCCTGCGCTGCGACCGCGACGAACCCGTACGGCTCGATCTGTCCGCTGCTTTCTGACCGGCGGCACTCCGTCGGTCAGTTGAGGGTCCACTGCTGGTTGGTCTGGCCGTTGCAGGTCCACAGGACCAGTTTGGTGCCGTTGGCGGTGGCCGCCTCCGAGGCGTCCAGGCAGAGGCCTGAAAGGTTGTTGGTGACGGTGCCGTCGGAGTGGATGGTCCATTTCTGGTTGGTGCCGCCGGTGCAGTCCCAGATGATGACCTTGGTTCCGTTGGAGGTGCCTCCGCCGTCGGCGTCCAGGCACTTGTTGCCGTAGACGACGAGTTCGTCGCGTGCGGTGTGCGTGAAGGTCTGGTTCTGCCCGCCGGCGCAGTCCCAGATCTCCGCCTGGGTGGCGTCGGTGATGGTGTTCTTCTCGATGTCCACGCAGCGGTTGGAGGCGGCGCCCACCAGGGCGGTGCCGTCGGTGCCGGGGATGTTCTGGACGCGGATGGCGTCGATGTCGGGCGCGGTGCTGCCGGAAACTGCCGCGAAGCGCACGGTGTTCGTGCCCTTGGCGAGGTGAGCGAGTACGGACACGGTCCGGTAGGTCGACGACGAGCCCGTCGGCGGGAAGGAGACCATGTACGTGTACTGGCCGCCCACCTGGATGGTGGCCTGGCGGTCTGCGCTGCCGCCGTTGGCGTAGGTGACGTCGATCAGCTTGGTGCCGGCCGAGGAGGCGGTCACGCCGGTGAAGGCGGGCGTGGTGGCCGTGGTGGTGTCCTCGTACGTGGCCCCGGACGCCTCGGTGCCGGAGACGGTGAGCAGGACGGCGTCTCCCGCCGGGACGCTGGTGGTGTAACTCGTACTGAAGGAGCCCGCGTTGGTGCCGTTCCACACGTCGCGTACGGAGGCGGCGGCCGAGGTGAGACCCAGATCGGCCCAGCGGACGGTCATGGATGCGGCGGAGCCGGTGCGGTTGAGCAGGAGCACGGCGCGCTTGCCCGTACCGGCCAGGACCTTGCCGTAGACCTGAAGGTTGCGGGTGTCTTCGGCGACCTTGACGCCCTGCAGTCCGCGTGGGTCCTGGTCGATGGCGATGACCTCGCGGTTGGTGAGGATGTCGCTGGTGGTGGTGCTCATCGTGGCCAGGTTGTTGCCGGCCAGCAGCGGGGCGCCCAGGATCGACCACAGGCCCATGTGCAGCCGGTTCTGGGCGGCGGTCAGGCCGCTCATGCCGGTCATCATCATGTCGGGGTCGTCGTAGTAGCCGGTGTGCTGGGCGGCCGGGTGCAGTGCCCGGTCGAAGTTGGTGAGCATCATGGCCGTCGTGGGGGTCTGGCCCCACAGGATGACGTCGGTGCTGGTGCGCCACAGGTCGCCGTAGCCGGTGGCCCAGTTCCACGGCAGTCCGCTGCCCCACTCGCAGAAGGACAGCACGAGCTTGTGGCCGGTGACCGCGGTGGCGGCCTGGTTGGCTGCGGCGATGGCCTTGTACGTCGTCTCCTGGTCGAGGCCCTCCACCCGGCCGCCGCACCAGTCGATCTTGACGTAGTCGAAGCCCCAGCTTTGGAAGGTCTCCAGATCCTGCTGGTAGTGGCCCTCCATACCGGTGTTGGGGGCGGCGGCGCGGGTGGTGGGGTAGTAATAGCCGCAGCCGTTCTTGCCGGCGTCGGTGTAGATGCCGGCCTTGAGGCCCTTGCTGTGGATGTAGTCGGCGACGGCCTTCATGCCGCTCGGCCACAGGCCGGCGTCGACGGCGATGGTGCCGTCGGAGTTGCGGTCGCCCTGCCACCAGCCGTCGTCGAGGTTGACGTACTGGTAACCGGCCGCCGACATACCGGAAGAGACCAGAGCGTCCGTCTGCTGCTTGATGACGTCGAAGTCGATGCTGCTGGCGAAACTGTTCCACGACGCCCAGCCCATGGGCGGTGGGGTTGCTCCGATCTGGCTGGTGCTGACGGCGGCCGGCTCGGCGGACAGCGGGGCCGGCCGTTCGTGACCTGCCAGGGCCGTCAGGCCGGCCAGGCCGAGGGCGAGAACGAGGACACGAGCGGTCAGCCGACCGGCCCATCTTCGGATGGTGGTGTACGACATGGAGGCCCCCTCTGTCAGTAGCCGACGCGGAAGGTCGCGTCCTGCCGGTCCGTGGTCGTGGAGATCGGGTCGATGCGCAGCACGTAGTTCGCGTGGCGGATGTAGCGGGTCGGGTTGTTGTACGACCGGAACGAGGACCAGCTCGCGTCGGCCAGCCCCGGTGTGCGGTAGAAGGTCGCGTCCGCGGCGAACGCCGACGTGCCGTCGTTGACGTCGAGTCGGAGCTGGTAGTCGTAGTGGCGGAGGTACCTGGTCGGGTAGTTGACCGACTGGAACGAGATCCCGGCGGAGTCGGCGAGACCGGGGACCAGCTTCCACTGTGAGTCGCTGGGCGGGTCGATGGGGTATTCGTCGATGCGGCCGACGAAGTTGGAGTGGCGGACGTAACGGGCCGGGTAGTTGTAGGACTTGAGACGGTTCCAGGCGGGCGTGCCCCACTTGGCGACGAGGTTGTCGTACTCGGTCGTGCTGATGGCCGTGATGCCGCAGTGCTTGGAGTTCAGGGGCTGGGTGTAGGTCTTCTGGTCGAGGGCGGTCCACGTGCCCGAGGCGAGATCGGTGGACTGCCAGGCGTAGAAGACGCCGTTGGGGGTGTAGGTGTCGCCCCACAGGTACCAGGTGCCGGAGGTCTGGGACCTGACGAGGGTCGGGGCCTCGGTGCCGCCGTGGGCGACACCGGTGGTGAACTCCGTGAAGCTGCCGGGGGCGAGGGAGGTGGATCTCGCCCCGACGAGTGTCTGGTCCTTCTTGAAGTAGAGGTAGTTGACGCCGCCCGCGCCGACGGCCATGTCGCCGTCGATGACGTCGTAGCCCGGGTCGAAGAAGACCTGCGGGTCGGAGGCGGTGAGGAAGTCGCTGGTGTAGTTGACCATGATGACGTTGTGGCCAGTGTCGTTGACGGCGGAGTAGATGACCGCGTACTGGCCTCGCGCCGGGTCCCAGAACGCCTCGGGCGCCCAGCAGTGCGTGTTCATGCTGTGCAGCTTCAGCCGGTGGTAGCCGGTGAAGGTGCGCAGGTCCGTGGTGTACCAGACGTGGATGTACTGACTGACGTAATTCCAGTCCGTGCCCTTGAGGTCGGTGGCGAGGACGACGAAGGTGCCGTCCTGCTTGCGCAGGATGAACGGGTCGCGCAGGCCGAGATCGCCTTCGGTGGGCGTGACCAAGGGGCTGTTCTGGTTGAGCGGCATCCAGTTCAGCGAGTCCTGGCTGACGGCGAGGTGGAGGCCGTAGTCGGTTCCCTCGCCGAGGCTGGTCGACTCGGTGAAGTAGCACATCGCATACGCGGATCCGGCGGCGTGGGCGGTCCCGGCACCGAGGGCGAGTGCGCCGGACACGGCCAGGGGGGTGGCTGCGGCCATGCCGAGGAAGTGGCGGCGGGAAGGGAGGGGGCGAGCGGTCATGCGTGCTCCAAGGGGGTGTGCGGGGCCCTCAGGACGACATTCACGAGGAAGATTCGGTCGTTATATCGAACGGGGTTCGGTGAGCCGGTCGAAAATTAGAGCCTGGCCATGTGCGCGTCAATCGTGCTGTCGGTCTTTTGTGATTCCTGTGAACCCCGGGGCGTCAGGTGGAGACGCCCCGGGGCGTCGAAGTCAGCGCTTCGTGTAGATGAAGCCGACCTTGTCCAGCTCGTCGCCGGAGCGTCCGTGGAAGCCGGCGATCTGCCAGCCGGACGGGGCGGTGCGG